>JAMONE010000069.1 GCA_027066695.1 Micavibrio sp.
TCACCCCCTGCTTATTAATAATTTTCTTCTCCGCCAGCGTTTGGGGCGCGCTACAAAGAAAATTATTAATAAGCAGAAGATAGATTTAAATCAAATTACACAGTTCCTAGAACACTCCCTCAAATTACGAATCATTCTAATATGGCTTAACTATAGCCCGAAAAAGATTAAATAATTTTATTTCTGCTCATCATCATGCCGTTTTTATATCAGCAAGAAAGCCTTCGATCTCTTGTTTCATAGAGTCAGACTGTTTAGCTAAGTCTTTTGCCACATTTAATACATCCGAGGCAGACTGCCCAGATTCTGCCGCTGCGGAGCTAACGGACGTTATATTTTGTGTAACGTCCTTAGTGCCTACCGCCGCTTCAGCAACGCTGCGTGCTATCTCTTGTGTTGCTTCTGCTTGTTGATGAATAGAGGTGGTAACTTCAGCTGATATTTCATTAACACGCAAAATTGTTTTACTAACTTCATCAATAGCATTAACTGCGCTTTTGGTGTTTTCCTGAATTTTCGCAATTATCCCTGCTATTTGATCCGTTGCAGACGCAGTTTCAGAGGCAAGCCCCTTTACTTCGGATGCGACAACAGCAAAGCCCTTACCAGCATCGCCTGCCCTTGCTGCTTCTATTGTGGCATTAAGGGCAAGTAGATTAGTTTGTTCAGCAATATCAGTAATCATACCTACAACTTCGCTTATTTGCTCTGCTGCTTCGGAAAGCTCTGAAATCACGACCTCGGTATGATTTACCGCGTCAGAAGCTTCTTGTGTGAATTTTTGTGATGTTTCAATGTTATTCATCATCTCTTTAATAGATACTGAAAGCTCTTCTGCCGCAGCAGCAACATTTTGCACATTAGTCCCGGCCTCTTCTGCCGCACCAGCAACAGATGTTGACCTGCTACTTGTTTCATCCGCCAAAGAAGTCATCGTCTGTGATGTCGCCTCCATTTGATTTGCAGCAACAGCCAACGCCCCCAAAAGCTTAGATGTTTTTGTGTCAAAACCAACAACAAGAGCATCTATTTTATCTGTACGCTCTAACCTTAATTTGCTTTCCTCAAGCTGAGCTTTTCTTAATTTTTCCGCTGCAATAGAGTTTTTCTTCAATACTATTGTTGCACGAACAAGCTTTCCGATTTCAGTTTTATTTTCGCAAGGAAGCTCCGCGTCGAGATCTCCCTCAGCAATTTTTTGTACTGAAGCAACAATATTAGACAATGGCTCTAAAATAGATCTGATAATAATAAAAGTTAGAATCAACGCTATAATAATACTTAAAATAACACCTATAAATGTAACATTTAAGCCAAAATGAGCCAATTTAACCGCTCTACCCGCCACATCATCCATATCTGATGCATGAGTTAGAGTTGCAACAGCAGCGTTAATAGCGGACTCTTTTGCATTAATCACGGCTTGTGCCTGTTTTTCAATCAACAGCTTTAATATGTTTTGAACAATCAGAGATTCAGCATTTGCCTTTGCTATTAAAATATTTCCTGACATACGATCATTAATTACATATACCTCAACGGCATTTAAATATGCGTTATTAATTTTATCCAAATGTTTAGCTATTTCTTTAACTTCATTCGGCGCAAAAGCCTTGACCTCCGATAAACGCTTCAACAACAACAATCTCGCCGCCTCAGCTTTATCCTCAGATTCATAGACCCAGCTAACAGATAAATCAGAAAGCCAAAACTTGAATTTAAGAAAACTCAAATTCACACTATTAAGCAATTCTAGTTTCTTTAGCTCTTCTTGCTGCTGTGTTAGAACCATATTTATATGATCAGCCTGCTTAGTAACGTCTAACGAGCTTTCCTTTAAACTATCAACATTGCTATTTAAGGAATATAGATAAAACCCTGAAACACTACTTATTACAACTAGAAAAGCCAATAAGACTCCCGCAAGAAAAGTTAGCTTTAGCTTTATCGTCGCATTTTCAAGGAAAGCTATATTTTTGATCATATTTTAAAGGCCTCCTGCCTAAAAAGTTAAAATTAAAACCGCATAATAAATAGGATATACACACATAAGAATTGATAATATCCGAAGATAATACCACTAAACACACTCAAATTATAGTAGAATTTTCTACTAATAAAATATAACAAGCCACAATTATGCTTGCGTTTTTTCCATACGCTCATGGCGTTCTTGCGCTTCAAGACTTAGCGTTGCTATTGGACGAGCTTTAAGGCGGCCAATGCTAATTGGTTCACCAGTTTCATCGCAATAACCATATTCATCATCATTAAGCTTGGCTATGGTAGAGTTAATTTTAGAAATAAGCTTACGCTCTCTATCGCGCGTACGTAGCTCAAGGGCGTGATCTGTCTCGGCTGCCGCACGGTCTGCAATGTCAGGCTTTTGCAACTCAGTGCTTTGCAAAGTGTCTTGAATTGTAGATTCAGATTCTCTCAATAAATCCTCCCGCCAAGATATAAGCTGTTGACGGAAATATTCCTTCATTAAAGGGTTCATGAATTCACCCTTATCATTTTCGGGGTCATAATCAGGAGTAAGAGTTACGCTATTGGATGTTGTCATATCTATTGCCCTATATACTGAACATGTTGTTTTTTAAGATGGGGGAGTGTACTTATATATTGCGTAAAAAACAAGTAAATTAATTACGTATTTTAATTATCCATAGCAAAACGCATCTTTGCAAGCTCTACTTGTGCGCGTAAATCAATTTCATCCATTATAGAGGTTAACGCAGGATCATCAATTTTATCACGGTGCGAAGCGACAACATCTGCCACATCAATCATGTGTCCAACGGTTAAATCACCACCTAGCATTTTTATACGAATTTGATCCAGCTTTTCTAAAATATTAACTGCGCGAGCTTTAACCTTGTTCTTTGCCGCACGCTGCGTTGGGTCTTCAACTTCTTGCGCTGCAAGCAATATGTCTAGCTGTGCTATTGATTGCGTAGCTCCCGCGCTTGGTGCTTGGCTAACTCCGCTATTAACGAACTGGCTAAAATCCACATCGCTTCCGCCCTTTGCAGATGAAGCTTTTTTTGTGCCCGATGTCGAGCCAACACCTTTAGAACCACCGACCTTCATTAGATAATCACCTTCATTATTGTCACCTTATATATAGTCGCACCAATTCATCTTTCAAGCAAGCAGGTAATAATTGCCTAGCATAAGCACAAAAGGCTAAAACTGCCTACTTGCACCTACTATAAAAACCCTCACAAACCCTTGAAAATCCGACAATTCAAAACTGGCACAGCTTTCGCAACGAATGGGGAGAGGTTTTGAAGACATCCTCATAAAAAGTAAAAGTAGAGAAACAAAGAGAGTTTAGAAGAAAAATGTTTGGTTTAAAATATCAAAATCAGAGATCCCCTTCGGTGATATCCGACTTGCCAATCCTGAAGAATTTAGGGTTAATATTGGCAGTCGGAGCATCATTGCTCCTGCCTACCCACTCTATTGATGCCAAAACTTCACGCATTAAAGACATTATTAATATTGAAGGCGTAAGAGACAATCAACTTGTTGGTTACGGCTTAATTGTCGGGCTTAACGGCACTGGTGACAGCCTTAACAACTCCCCGTTCACAAAGCAAAGCCTTATCGCCATGCTTGAACGCTTGGGTATTAACATTCGCGGCGAAAACGTAAATACGGGCAATATTGCCGCTGTTATTGTTACTGCTACCCTGCCCCCATTTACAAATCAAGGATCTAAAATAGATGTAAGCGTATCTGCCCTTGGCGATGCAAAATCCTTGCAAGGTGGAACATTGCTTGTAACTCCATTAATCGCAGCAGATGGTGACGTATACGCAGTTGCACAAGGAGAGGTAAATATTGCCGGTTTCTCGATTGAGGGTGACGCAGCATCTGTAACGCAAAACATCCCGACTGCGGGGCGCATCCCTAACGGAGGAATTGTCGAGCGCGAAATTGACTTTAAGCTTGAGGATTTACAACAAATACGCTTATCCCTTAAAAACCCTGATTTCACGACATCACGCCGCATTGCCCAAGCTATTAACGGCTTTACCAATGCACAGCTTGCCAGAGCGGAAAATTCTGCCAGTGTTATACTGCGCCGCCCAAGCAATTATGACGGCACTATTGTTGATCTTATCACAGATATAGAACAACTCCCCGTACAGCCAGACCAACCCGCACGCGTTGTAATCAGCGAAAGCTCGGGCGTTATCGTAATGGGCGCAAATGTAAGAGTTAGCAGCGTTGCTATAGCTCAGGGCAGTTTGACACTAAAAGTAAATGAAGCCCCCGAAGTATCACAAGCCAACCCCTTTGCAGATCAAGGCGAAACTGTAATTGTACCGCGCACAGATATCTCGGCTAATATTGGTGAAGATGTAAAGCTAGCCGTCTTAAACTCTGGCGTTACCCTGCAAGACCTTGTGACAGGCTTGAACAAATTAGGTGTAAAACCCCGCGATATCATAACAATTCTACAAGCCATAAAAGCAGCAGGTGCGCTTCAGGCAGAAATAGAGGTGATGTAATGGATACCTCCCTCGCCCTATTGCAGGCCACACAAATAAAACAGCCCAATGCGGCGATGAACAACGACATACTACGCACAGAAGAAAGCGCACGTGAATTCGAAGCGGTATTTATATCTGAAATGATGAAACCAATGTTCGAAGGCATTAAAACCGATGAGTTATTTGGTGGCGGTAAGGGAGAAGAAATCTTCCGCAGCATCATGCTTCAGGAGTATGGCAAGGAAATTGCATCACTAGATATTATAGGCATTCAAGGTCAGGTGAAAAACAAACTTATAGAACTGCAAGCAATAAGAACTACAGGAAATGAATAATGAATAGATTGACACAAAAACAAAAAAATAACTCCCTATTAGGCCGCGATCCAAACACAGCCCTTAGAGAGCTTGTGAATCTTAGCAAAAAGCTTATAGAGCTAGCCGATCAGGAAACACAAAGTCTGGTTATGAATGATCATATGAAATTCGCTTTTACAGGGCAAGACAAGGAAGTTTTGGCTGGACAATATATGAAGGCTTCGGAAGAATTCCGATCCCGCCTTGAAGATTTCCGCAATGCCGACAAAGCCATAATTGCGCAGCTTAATAAGTTACAAGCAGAGCTGAAAGATAAAACACTAAGCAATAATATATTAATCGAGCAAATTAAAAACCGCGCCGCAGCTAATACAAAATCCACACTCTTTACGGTGCAAGAACTAGGTCAAAGAGTGCAATTCAACAATGTAGAGGAAAGGGTATAATTATGGGACAAACTCATACGGATCAACTATCGAAGCTACCGCTGGACACTAACGCAGCGTTATTAGAGGTAACACACACCATCAAAAATCTTGGCGGCGTTTATGTTGAGGAAACCGAAGCTCTTAACAATATCGACAATAAAAGATTTTTAGAGCTTCAAGCAAAGAAGCTTATAGCTGCGCGGGAATATCAAAATGATATGGGGCAAATGCTAGAGCGTAAAGATGAGATTAACAAAAGCAGCTCTGCGAGCAAAAATATATTGAAAGAGGTGCATGAGGAATTTCAAGAAATCTCACGCAAGAACATGGAAGCCTTAGAGCGTATGCAAAAATGCACTGAAAAGCTTGGTAATACGCTGCGTAGCGCAGCCATCCGTGATGCGCATAAGCTCAATGGCTATAGTTATGGAGATAATGGCGCTATACCCAATGCAGCCAGCAAAAAAGTTGTGTCGTCAGGATTAAGTGAAACTGTGTAATGGAAAATAGTTAATTAAGAAAGCAAAATTAAGATGAGCTTAAATTTTTTCACACCAGAGCAAGGTTTTCAAAAAGCCTTCATTGATCCGTCAAGCAACATAGGCGCAAAAAGAGATTACACTACGTCTCTTAAAAAGAATGCGTTTAGCACATCACGATCTGCTCAAAATGATACTGAGGTTTCAGAGCGAAATAAGAAATTTGCTGAAATGATGCGCTCTATCAAGAAAAAAGAGGACTCTAATAATAGTAACAAATCCGAAAGCACCGCTAAACAAAGTGATGTACCGCAAAATATACGCGAAAAACTATCTATTCAACAAGATGCAAAAATGAGCATATTCCACACGCAACAAAGCACAATAGCGACAGAGCTAAACAACATTGAGCCCAGCGCAAGCGCAGAAGATTTGCCCATTGAGCTAATAAACATTGCCGCTCTTAATGAAGAGATACAGCGTTTAATAGAAGCTCAAAAGCACAGCAAGGGCGATGACACTCAAATTAAAATAAATACCGAGGATAAACCCGAAAAAATCGAGAGTATATTAACTCTTCTTGCTACATTCTTGAATAATGAGGGCAAAGCCGATGATAGCGAAAAAGACAGCGCCCTAGTTTCTATATTAGAGAAAATCGAAGCCATGGCTTCATCAGAAGGCGCGGCGGCAATAACTAACGGTCTATCGCCAGAGCAATTAACCCAACTACAAGATGATATCCAAAAATATGTAGCCCAAGAATTAGATCAGCGAGAAGCCAAAGCATTAGAGGCTTTAGCCGCGCAATTTGTAACACTTAACCCGCCAGAAAAGACTATATCTAAAGATGTTAAGCAATCAAGCTTGCCTGCTATATCTGATAAATCGCACTCCCCTATTCCAACGGAGCATCACTCGAAAGAGCGTTATGATGCTAAATATGAGGGACGCTATGATAATAGCAGCGAAAAACCGTTAAGTGCAGATAAAGAAAACGCTGATAAAACCGATTTTAAAACAATGCTGAAAGATGCTGGTGCAAATCCTAAAGCTATAGCTGCACAAAATGATAATACTCAAAGCGCAGGTCAACGTTTCTTGCAGATGACAGGGCTTGCTCCGCTTCAAAATGCTGGTGGAATAAGTGACGTGGCAACAGGGCAAAACACAGCTCTAAACGCTATAGCTAATAATATGCAATCACCGCTGCAAAGCAGTATGACAAATGTAATTACACAATCTCAAAGCGCAGGCGCAAACCACCCTGCTACTCAAATGGTATCCGCAACTATTCAAAAAGCGGTAAAAGCTGGGGAAGACACCAATATCAAACTAAGGCTTGACCCGCCAGAGCTTGGTCGCGTTGAAGTTAAGATGAGCATTGATAAAGACAATGTAACCAAAATAGTTCTTACAGCGGAAAAACCCGAGACCTATATGTTGCTCAAGCAAGATGTAGAGATATTACAACGCGCACTTAGCAATGCAGGGCTGGATGCAGACGGAAATCTTAGCTTTGAGCTGGCTAGCGAAGGTCATGACTTTAGCAATGACAAAAAACAAGGCGACTCTCACGGACGTAACAATAAAGGCGCGAATTCAAACGGCGCAGATAATGATCTGATTGAAACAACAATGGACTGGCAAATCAACCCTGAAACGGGGCGTATGCACTATAACGTGCTGGTTTAAAGAAAGGTAATTACAACAATGGCTTCTGACGTAACAATAAATAATGCTTTGGATTTTGCACAAAACACTGCGAATTCATCGGCTCAATTAGCAGAAGATTTTGATGATTTTTTGATCTTGCTAACAACGCAACTGCAAAATCAAGACCCTCTATCTCCTATGGATTCAACAGAGTTTACAAACCAACTTGTTGCATTCTCAGGGGTTGAACAACAAATTAACGCGAATTCAAAACTAGATAGCATGGTGTCTTTAGGACTTGGAACAGCATTTTCATCATCACTCAATTATGTAGGCAAAAATGTCAGCTACTTAAGCTCCGAGAGTTATTTCGATGGCACAAAGCCTGTCAAAATCAATTATTCTATTGATGGTGCGTCAGTTGACACCACCATCAATATATTCAGCGAAGATGGCGACCTTATAATGTCGCAAGGCGTTCCAAACGCTCAAGATGCTACTGAGTTTATTTGGGATGGCAAAGATGAAAACGGCATAATACAACCAATAGGAACATATGAAATCAGGGTTGATGCCATTGACGAACAAAACGCTCCACTAAAAACTACTACGGTTGTTAACGGACATGTCAGTGGCATAGAAACTCAAAACGGCACAACCTTTCTACTTGTCGGAGAACGAGCCGTGTCAATTGGTAATGTAATAAATGTAAACGAGGCAGACAACGCATAATGAAAAACCTCATCAATTTAACAAAATTAACAGTAACAATAACAATAACAATAACAGTAGAAGCGTAAAGGAGAAAAACTATGGGACTATTTGGAGCATTATTTACAGGCGTATCCGCCCTAACCGCCCAATCGCAAAACACGGCTATTATTTCAAATAATATTGCCAATATGAATACAACTGGCTTTAAAAGATCAGAAGCGGCGTTCTTCTCTCTTGTTACAACGCAAGGCAATACAAGCCGATATTCACCAGGGACTGTGACTGCAAATCGTATTCAGCGTGTTACGCAGCAAGGCGCTATATCACAATCAGCATCAGGAACGGATGCTTCGATTTCAGGTAACGGATTTTTTGCCATTAAACGTGACTCAGAGGATTCTGCTTTAACAGAGTTTTTATACACACGTAACGGACAATTCAGCGAAGATGCACAAGGTTATCTTAGAAACTCTGCTGGGTTTTACTTATATGGATGGCCTATTGATCAATCTGGTAATCTACCTTCTAACCAAGGTGACTTGACTTCACTTTCTCCAATTGATGTTGCGTTCTTAGGAGGACTAACCCGCCCGACAAATACAGCTGATCTCTCAATCAACCTTGATGCAAACGAAGCGGAGGAGCTTTTAGCAGATACACCTACCGCTAATCCTGACTTCACTCGTGGATTAACGGTGTATGACACGCTTGGAAATCCGCAGCCAATGTCATTTGAATTTGTAAAAAGCTATGGCCCTTCTGCAACCGAAGCAACCACGCGAGCAACATTAACAGCTACAGATCAAATGGTTAATGACTTAGGCCTTACCGATGGAGATCAATTCACGCTATCCGTTGATGGCGGTGCTGACAGGGTTTACCAAATAAGCGCCGTTGACGGTGCGGCTCTTCCTGGTGGTGTAGATGTTATGGTTTATGACATTAGTGATATAATAGATGATATCAACGCTAACGTAACCGACATGAAGGCTTTCTTAGGGAATAGCGGCGAAATTGTTCTGCAACATGGTCAATTTATATTAGGAACTGAAAACTTTGTCCTTGCAGAAGTCGGAGCAGGCACAGCATTAGCCTCCATTGGTTTTACAGCTGGTACGTACACATCAGATAACTTATCAAGCGCAACCTTTTCAAACGGTACGCCTGCGGATACGCCCCCATACAGCACCGAAGACTTCCCCACCATGCAATTCCTACCAGGTGATCCTAAATATAACTCGCATGGCTGGTGGGCAATGACCGTTAAAGATCCTAGCAACAACACCATTACAACAGGTATGCTTAACTTTAATGGTGACGGCTCTATCAACGCTTTGTCAGATAGCCAAGGAAATATTGATATTGAGCTAAATAATATTAACTGGAATAACGGCTCTGATTTGCAAAGTATTAATGTGAATATCTCTAAATTTACACAATTTGCCAGTGATTACACAGTTTTATTCTCGGATCAAGATGGCGCGGAACTTGGACTTAGAACAGGTATCGAAATTAACCGTGAAGGCTTTGTCGTAGCGCAATTCTCCAACGGTGCTAGCTCTACCCTTTACAAGCTCCCCCTCGTAACCTTTGCCAACGCTAACGGTCTTTCCGAGATTTCAGGAACAGCTTACAGTGAAACTGAAAATTCTGGTGAAGAAAACCTTCGTGAAGCAGGAAGCGGTGGTGCTGGTTACATCGAACCATCAACGCTGGAAAGCTCTAATGTTGATCTGGCAGATGAATTCGCCCTGCTTATTGTCGCGCAACGCGCCTACTCCGCTGGTACAAAAGTTATTAATACAGTGGATCAAATGACACAGGAGCTACTGCAACTCAGATAAGAATATAGTTAAAGTGATTATTCTACATACCATGGCAATGATAGTATCTAAAGGATTTAGATAGAAGACCTATTAAAACCATAAACACGTTAGAGTAAGTACGAGAACTATTTAGGATGCTTAGTTTTAGGAAAATGCTACCCTGCATCCCTAACCCCTAAAGCTCAGTATCCAAAAACTCTGTGATAAATTAGTGATACAGAACGCATCATTAATTCCACAGTTCGGGTGTATCGGGGCATTTGGAAGAATCCAAGCCTTGATACATCCCCCTTTTTCTTGGCTTAATACACACACAAATAAATATAATTTAAAATAAACTTAACCTTTTATTAAACATTGTGCTAGTATTATATAGTATAAAGCTGGAATAGGATGTTCCAGTGGTACAACCTAGGAAAGGAACTTACTATGTCTTCAGATGTCGTATTAACCGCAGCCCTTAGAAATAACCTTCTATCGCTGCAAAGCACTCAAAATCTTATCGATCAGACACAACTTCGCCTTGCAACTGGCTTGAAAGTTAACTCTGCCCTTGATAGTCCAGCAAATTTTTTCGCAGCACAAAGTCTTGATAACCGTGCAAATGACCTTAACCGTCTGCTTGATGGTGTGTCACAGTCGATTCGCACAATCGAAGAAGCTGATAACGGTATTACTGCTCTAACAAATCTGGTTGAGCAAGCTCAATCAATTGCATCATCCGCTCGTGATGAACTTGCGTCTTCAACTGGTGAGGCTCGCCTTATCGGTAATGTCGATCTAAGTACTGTTGATGATCTTGGTGCTGACCTTACAGGTATTACCGATGGGGATCAAATTGTTATATCAACTGTGAATGATTCTGGCACAAAAATCACTGAAACAATTACAATTGCTGATGGTGATTCAGGTAAAACACTTGTTGCTAAAATCACTAATGCATTCTCAGATAACAGGGAAAGTGAAATTTCTGCCCGCCTAACTGATGATGGTTTCCTTGAAATATCAAGTACAAACGGTCGCTCATTCAGAGTTACAACTGATGAAACAAATGAGATTGCCTTAGCTGGCTTCACCGATCTTGGTATCGGCGATTCATTCGCACTTGAAACACGTGGTACAGCCGCAGCAGATGCAGCAGAACTTGTCGCTACCACAGTTATTGCAGGTAACACAGCAACATCAATATCGCTAAACGAATCTTCTGGTGATGTGGCTGAGGCTGGTGACTTGTTGGTCGGCACATCTTATCTTGATAATGATGCAAACACAGTCATTAGTGCATTGGCCGCTGGTGACGTGATTGATATCGATATTAATGATGGAACAGGCACAACAAAAACCTCATCATTCACGTTAACTGCTACATCCACATTCCAAGATCTAGTGGATTCTATCAATCAAGATGCCGACACTAAAGACTTGGTTGAGGCAAACTTCGATAGTGGTATCGGTACATTCAGCATAACATCTACATCTGACAAGGTTAAAAGTGTTAAGATTGAGCTTACTGACACGTTAACAGCAACTGACGCGCAATTTGACCTTAGCTTCGGCGACACAACGGGTAATCTTGATGCACCTGGTGCAATCGGTGCGGTAGATGCTGATAGAATTGATACAACAATATCATTCAACACATCAACTGAATCACTTGACGCACTCGCTGCCGATTACAACTCACTAAGAACTCAGATCGATACATTGGTGGATGACGCGCAATATCGTGGTGTTAACTTGCTTAATGGTGATGACCTTACAACATTCTTTAATGAGGACAACACAAGCACGCTAACAACTAGTGGCGCTACATTTACTGCAAACGGTCTTGGCCTTACAGAAGCTACATTCAGAAGCTCATCAGCTATTGAATTATCTGCAACTCAATCACGTAATGCGTTGGGTTCAGTTCGTAGCTTTGGTTCATCATTGGCTAACAACTTGTCGATCATTCAAACACGTGAAGATTTCACAAAGGCTACTATTAATACTCTAAAAGCCGGTGCTGATGACTTGACCGTTGCAGATCAAAACGAAGAAGGCGCAAACTTGCTAGCGTTGCAAACACGTCAAACACTGGGTGTTACATCCCTATCATTGGCGTCACAATCACAGCAAGCTGTGCTACGACTATTCTAATTTTAGAACAAAATTTAAATATCTATATATTTTTGAGATATGGCGGGGAAAGAAATTCTTCGCCATCTTTCTTTTTATCTTTATTTTTATTTACAGTTTATGATATAATAAAACATTACACAGCAATCGCAGAACGCGACTTTACAAAGAGGAAGAAATCCATGGCTTTAGTAATCGACTTAAAACCCCAAGAAAAAATACTCATTGGTGAGGCTGTAATAACAAACAGCTCACAACGCACACGCCTTCATATCGCAGGTGACGCGCCAATTATCCGTCAAAAAGACATCATGCAAGAAGAAGACGCAAACACCCCTTGCAAGCGGATTTACTTCATAATTCAATGCATGTATATATCCCCAAACCATAAAGACTATCACGAAAAATATTTTGATGCTGTTAACGAAGTGCAAAAAGCAGCCCCCTCCTCCTCTACATTTTTCATGCAAATAAATGAACAAATAATGGACGGTGCATATTACAAAGCGATGAAAGTCACCAAACAATTAATTGAGCATGAAAGGGAGCTGTTAGAAAATGTCACAAAATAAAAACAACCCTTATGCGAACGCTGCCAAAACATATGACACACATGCGCAGGCTCATACAACAAATCAACGTGAGCTAGAGGGGCGTGTCCTTCTAAAATCTAATCGCAATATACAAGAGTTGATAGATAATTGGGATAATCGCCCAAAAGAGCTTCTTGAGGATGTGCTTGCTTACAACCGTCAAATATGGCTTCTTTTTTATGATACAGCTATCGAAAATAAAGAAGGTGACAGGCCAAATGATTTACGCTCTAACATAATAAACTTGGCTAACTTTATTTTTAAACGTGAAATTGAAATAATGTCAAATCCCGAGAAAAAGAAATTTGATATATTGATAAATATAAACCGTGAAATCGCAGCAGGCCTAATGACTCAACAAAAAAACAGTGAGACACAAGCTCCCGCAGCAAAACCCCCACCACCAACGCACCAACGCACAGATATCTCTGGTTAGTATAGTAAGACGATAAAACTGTTAAAGGGAATTAGGCAAGCACGCTAACGCCCGTAGATGGCGCAGCTTGAGCTGATTGCGCACCAGCCGATAAAGCAGCGGCAGCGACCTCAGGCGATGGAAGTGAAACATTAGATGGAGCGGAAGATGTAACATCTTGAACCGTAATAATATCAGTTGATACCGCCTCGTAATTAGAGCCAGCACTGCCCCCAACAGAATCATATTTAACCTCACTCACGGGAGCATCAACCCTACTAACTCTTTGTGCATTTTCGTGCTTTGCTTGCAGCTGGCTTAATTGTGCCAAGCGACTTTTTGTTGGAAATTGCTGCTTAACATCACCTGTATCAGAATCTCTGATTTGCAATACAGCCTTATTATGAGTTACATCAATAGAAATATAAGGGCTAATATAAGGAGCTTTAGGAGCTTGCGTAACTTTTTCCACAGCAACAGGCACAGCAACAACCGCCACGCTAGATACATTTGAGGACCCTGCATTTCCGCGCAGAACCTGTGCATTTGCTATAGATGAGTTCACCGCTTCAATCATGGCGAATCCCTAACCTTTCTGTTTCTAATTTGCAAAATCGCAAAAAAAGATATACTACCCTACTATCATGGTATAACGCCAATGTACAAAAGTCAAGTAAAACGAAAAATATCAAGTGGATAAGATTCACCTTAATCTCAAATATTAACCCTTTAATAAACATTGTCATTTGCAAGATTAACAAAACTACAGTAAGTTTAGATGACATATACTAAAATAATGACGAATCACCCCCTCGTCTTATGTGGTGTATATGTGCTACAATCACGCTACCTCTATCTTCTTTGGGGTTCTAGTGTCTAACAATTCAAGGTAAGTAAAACGTGAATAGCTTTGTTGCAACATTAAATCAGTTAGGCCCCGCAAGATTAGGGGTTATGGGCGCAATCTTACTTGGTTTGCTAATGTTCTTTGTTTTTATCTCCATGCGAATAACCACACCAGAGATGAAATTATTATATACTGACTTATCATCAATAGACTCTGGCGCAATTGCTGCAAAGCTTGAAGAGAGCCAAATAATTTATGAAATTTCATCTGATGGATCACGCATATTAGTTCCAGGAGACACAGTTGGCCGTGCCCGAATGTTACTCGCCGATGCAGGCCTTCCTAATGGCGGATCTATGGGCTATGAGCTTTTTGACAAGCAGTCGGGCTTTGGTACAACTAATTTTGTGCAAAACATAAATCAGGTAAGAG
>JAMONE010000070.1 GCA_027066695.1 Micavibrio sp.
ATAAAGAATTTAGCCTAATCATAGTTGCCGCAGGCTCTAGCAGCAGGATTGGCGGCGATGTGCCAAAGCAATATGTTGAGCTTAACGGAAAAACCATTTTACGCCATACGCTTGATGTCTTTTTGAATATGGATGGCCTTAAAGATATCTGCGTTGTTATAAATCCAGCGCATGAGGATATGTTTAGACAAGCTGTAATGGATATTAAGCCTATAACCAACACCAGCATTCCTATCTCTCTTAAAGGTTCGGATTATGTAAAATACTGTTATGGGGGGAAAACAAGAAAAGATAGCGTTCATAATGGTATAAAACATTTATCTAACTTAAAGGATGATGATATTATTTTAGTGCATGACGCTGCGCGTCCGTTTGTCACTCAATTGGAAGTTACAAGGCTGTTGGATGCTATGCAAGGGCAAAAGGCGGCGACTTTAGCTACTCCTGTTGTTGATACGTTGCGCTATGACGGTCAAAATACGGCAATTTCTCGTGATGATTTATGGGCTGTGCAAACGCCGCAAGCCTTCCATTATGGCCTTTTAAAACAAGCTCATGAGCAATATAGTGACGGGGAATATACCGATGACACATCTTTGGTTTCAAAAATGGATATTCCTGTTAAATTTATTAATAGCAGCAAGAAAAACTTTAAAATTACATTGTCAGAGGATTTGGAATTGGCAAAACAATTATTACCCACAAACTTATCCACACGTACATGCGTAGGGCAAGGCTATGATGTTCATGCCTTTGATGATATTGAGGCACATTCTGTGCGTCTTTGTGGTGTGGATATTTCTCATGACAAGCCGCTTAAAGGCCATTCAGATGCTGATGTGGGCTTGCACGCGCTAACGGACGCTATATTGGGGGCAATCGGTGACGGTGATATCGGCCAGCACTTCCCCCCTTCTGATAATTCCTTCAAAAATATGGATAGCGCAGAGTTTGTGCGTCATGCTATGACTTTACTGCGTGATAAGGGCGGTGAGCTTATAAATGCTGATATAACCCTGATTTGTGAAGCTCCGAAAATAGGGATACATCGTGATAAAATTAAAAAGCGCGTGGCAGGGATTTTGAAAGTTTCTATTGAACGCGTAAATATAAAAGCGACAACAACGGAAAAGCTCGGTTTTACAGGCCGCGGCGAAGGAATCGCGGCGCAAGCCATAACCACGGTCAGCATCCCCATGAAAATGGGGATCAATTAGGTTATTTGGATTTCCGATTACTCGGGAATGCTTTAATAGAAAGATAGTGATAATGATAAAATATAAAATCCCTGAAAAACTCGACAGTAAAAAAACATATGTTTGGCTGGCAAGCTGGTTCGGTAGCGGCTTTATAAGCCCCGCCCCAGGCACTTGGGGATCGTTAGCGGCACTTCCCTTCGGAATAGCAATATACGCATTTGGCGGCGCGATAGCCCTATCTATAGCCGCAATTATAATAACAATTATAGGGCTGTGGGCGGCAGATAAATTCGATAAAGCAATGGATGGCCATGACTCTAAAATGATAGTGATTGACGAGGTGGCAGGCCAATGGATCGCGCTAATCCCTGCTGCGCTAAACCCTGTATTAATAATTGTGGCATTTATAATGTTTAGGTTTTTTGATATATTAAAGCCGTGGCCTATTAGCTTTGTTGACAAAAAGGTAAGCGGCGCAGCGGGCGTTATGGGTGATGATATAATAGCAGGAATTTTTGCCGCAATTTGCGTTATAGGAATAGATATATGGATAATCTAGTAAATGAATTAAGCTCTGCATTGCTTGAAAAAGGTATGTTACTTGCCACTGCCGAAAGCTGCACTGGTGGTATGATAAGCTCGGCTATCACTTCATGCGCTGGTTCATCGGCCATTTTCGAACGTGGATTTGTCACCTACTCCGACAATGCCAAGCGTGAGCTGTTAGGGGTTTCTGAAAATATCTTACGTCATTACGGCGCGGTTAGCGCAGGGTGCGCGGTGGCTATGGCTTTGGGAGCATTAGATAAAAGTAACGCTGATATTTCAGTTTCTGTTACTGGCATAGCTGGCCCTGATGGCGGAACAGATGAAAAATCCGTCGGTCTTGTCTATATAGCTATCGCGATATTAGGAAAAGAGCCTGAAGAATATGAATTTAACTTCTCAGGTGATCGCAAAGAGGTGCGCAGACAAGCTTGTGAAACGGCGCTAAAGCTTCTTATTGATGCCGTTAGCTCCGTATAATTCACGCGCTCGCGCCTCAAATGCCCTAACCATTCTTTGCATGGCCTCTGTAAAAAAAACACCTATTATATTTTGTAACATTTTGTTCTTAAACTCAAAATCAACATAAAAATCAATTGTGCAAGAGCCATCCTCTTGTGCTATAAATTTCCAGTGATTGGAAAGATACTTCATTGGCCCTGAAATATATTCAACATGGATTAGATTTGGCTCTTCCATAGTGACTTTAGAAGTGAATTTCTCACGAAACATTTTATAGCCGATGGTAAGATCAGCGTAGATTAAATTATCATCTGTGCGCCGCTTGATACGGCAATCAATGCACCACGGCAAAAACTCGGGATAACGCTCAACATCCGCCACCAAAGCAAATAATTGCTCCGCGCTGTAAGACATATTGCGTTTTTCCGCGTGGGTTGTCATTTGTTATACTCATCAACCATAAAAAGTAACCATCATTAAAAAATATCCTGAAAATAACCATAGCATAATACCTATAACACTGATTAGTATTCTATATTTAAATGATTTAACAAAGGAGGCAATAAAGGCAGTCCAACATATAAATATGGTTGATATAGAAATAATTAATAAGAAAGAATCGACAGGAAGCAAATAGATAGCAATTATTGGACCTGCTAGCATTACAAATTTATCTAAAGCATGGAATGAGCCTGAATAATGAGAATATGCGGTTAAAAATCCATAAATTATAATTAATATTAAAGGATATAATAGTATTGCTTTTTTATTAATAATCATCCCTTAGCACCATATTTCTTATCTCGCGCAGCTTTAAGTTTCTCAAAATCATCGCCTGCATGGTGGGAGGAGCGGGTTAGCGGGCTGGCGGAGACCATTAGAAACCCCTTGGCTTTCGCCATTTTTGTAAGTTTTTCAAATTCTTCGG
>JAMONE010000071.1 GCA_027066695.1 Micavibrio sp.
AATGCGCGCGCAAGCCTCGGTTAGGTTTTCAGTGCTAGTGGCGTATGAGATGCGAAAATATGGTGAAAAGCCGAACGCTGCGCCATGAACGCAAGCCACCCCTTCACTCTCCAGCAAGTAAGTCACTAAATCTTCATCGCTTTCAATTACTTTGCCATCGGGCGTTGTTTTTCCGATTAATCCCGCGCATGATGGATAAACATAAAACGCGCCTTCGGGCTTTAAACATTCAATTCCATCAACATCATTAAGCAAATCAACAACCATATTACGGCGTTCTTTAAACACGGCGTTGCGTTCTGCCAAGAAAGCTTGATCGCCTTCTAATGCGCCTAATGCTGCGGCTTGGGATATAGATGATGGGTTGGAAGTGCTTTGGCTTTGTACCTTTGCCATGGCCTTAATCAGCTCTTTCGGCCCGCCAGCATAACCAATACGCCAGCCCGTCATAGCATATGATTTAGACACGCCGTTACAAGTTAATGTGCGATCAAATAGAGCAGGTTCAATTTGCGCAGGGGTTACAAATTTAAAATCATCATAAACAAGATGCTCATACATATCATCGCTCATGATGTAGACATGCGGATGCTTAAGCAAAACATCAGTAAGAGCCTTAAGCTCGGCGCGGCTATACGCTCCGCCAGTTGGGTTAGATGGAGAGTTAAATATAAGCCATTTGGTTTTTGGCGTAATTGCGCCTTCCAAATCCTGCGGTGTAAGCTTGAAATTATTATCCTTAGAGCATTCCACAATCACAGGTGTGCCTTCCGCGAGTAGCACCATATCAGGATATGACACCCAATAAGGCGCGGGAATAATAACCTCATCCCCAGCATTAACCGAAGCCATTAGCGCGTTGTAAAGCACCTGTTTTCCACCTGTGCCAACGGTGATTTGATCACGGCTATAAACAAGGTCATTATCACGTTTAAACTTGGCGATAATAGCGTCTTTAAGCTCTGCCGTTCCATCAACGGCGGTGTATTTTGTCTGCCCATCTTTAATCGCCTGAATAGCGGCATCCTTTACGAAGTCTGGCGTATCGAAATCAGGCTCACCCGCACCTAGTCCTATCACATCACGACCCGCAGCTTTAAGCTCTTTAGCTTTAGATGACACAGCGATAGTTGGTGATGGTTTAATGCGGCTCAAACGATTTGCGACGATAGACATAGGTGGTAGCTCCTTGTTTTAATTATAAAGTCATGATACGCGCTCGCACCATAGCTCCATTCAAATCCTTTATTGGCACAAAATCAACCCCTTGTTTTTCGAACCATGACTTTAATGGTAAAAGCAATGGATTATTCAAGGCCGAGCTTATATAATTTTGAAGACGGGGCGTATGGATAAGATAGTCATCGCGCCCCTGCTCTGCCGATAATTTAATGAACAAGCCTAAAACGCGGCAGTGAAATTGTGTGCCTAAAACTCGATACCATTTAAGGAAAATATCTTTATCATATGCACTCATGTCAGCGCAGTAACGATCAATCATGTCTTTGCGCAGTGTCGCAGGAATATCCACCCGCGCATCTTCAAGCAGATTCACCAAATCATAAGGAAGCGCACCATATAGTGCATCTTGGTAATCAATCAGCGCACAAGAGCCATCCACATACATCAAATTCTCAAGATGATAATCACCATGGATAAAGCCCTTAGGGCATGGCGGCAGTGAATTTTCTATTTCCTGCCAAGCATTTAGGTAGCCTGCCATGTCATCTCGAACATTAAATGGAGAGATCTTAAGATCCCTCACATGCGTTCGGGATGACAATGTTTTAGCAACAGGAAAATAATAATCAATAATCTGCGTACGGCCTTTATGTATATTACTATCATTATATGCGGGCAAATTTTCAGGAGCGCCAATAACGGCCAGCTTTTTCAATAGATCCGTAGCAAGAATATATAACGCTTTCTGCTTATTAGGGTTTTCGCGCAAAAGAGAGCCAAATGAGACCCTACCTAAATCCTCAAACCGAGCCATGCACTTAGCTTCGTCCAAATCATACAGCTCTGGCACTTTAATGCCATTATCAGACAGCCATGCACCAATGCGGATAAATTCTAACAGCTCGGCGCGGTTATCGTCATTGATATCAGGGTAGCTCATGAGGATAGAATTATTTCCACGGAAATATTCACGCGCAGAAACATCGCGCTCTAATGGCTCTAATGCGCCTAATTCGTTAATATCCATTATTATTTATTCTTACCTGAATTACGATTGGCCGAGGCCATTTTATGAATAGCATTAATATGTTGCTTTGAAGCAGTTTTGCGTTTGGGAGTCATTATATTATCCTGACCAAATATATTTGCATCACTAGCCGCAACCGCTCGCAGTAAATCCATTCCGAAATTTTCACCCTCTTTGGCTTTTGGTGATTTTTTAGATTGACGGCTTTCAAGCTCTGCCCTGCCCGATGCCACGCGCTCTACCTGATATGCAACAATTCCATCCAAATGCGGCGTAGCCAGCGCGCGCAATAACAAAGCATCATCATGCGACCAAAGCATTATTTGCTTTCGCGCAAGAGCAACATTGCCGCCATGATTTTTCAAAGCATCCCTGATTTTATCTTCCGCATATTCTCTGGACATATATGTACTCCTCGATTCTATCACTATTAAGGATGCCATATATTAGCGGGAAATGCCAAAATAAATTACAACCCCGCTAATTCCTTCATTAATGTATGAACGCCTTTAACGCGCATAGGAGTTTTTGGCCAGCTTCTAATTACCGAGAGTTTTTGATCTGGGCGGATTTTTACGCTGCCCGCTTTTCTGCCAATCCAAGCCATAAGCCCATCAATATTGGGCGGTATATTCTTATGAAAAGCAATAATTGCGCCCTTCGGCCCTGCATCCACGTGACTTACACCAGCTTTTTTACAAAGCTGTTTGATTGCCAAGATATCTATCAAATTCTCGACTTCTTCTGGCAAATCACCAAAGCGATCTATCATTTCTGCGGCGAAGCCTTCAACTTCATCTTTATCGACCAAGTCATTCAAACGCCTATACAGGCTCATGCGCACGCCTAAATCCTCGACATAGCTTTCGGGGATAAGAACGCTCGCACCGATATTAATTTGCGGCGACCATTGCTCTTCGG
>JAMONE010000072.1 GCA_027066695.1 Micavibrio sp.
AAGTTTCTATATGTCACTGGTGGATTTAAATTTTGTCCGTTGAGCTGTTGCTATATCAAATTTCCTCTCCTATATTCAAAGGGTTAAGGTGTGTGCGCAGGATTGTAAATGTGGGGTTGAGGCTTAAATAATTAATTGTATTTTGCAGAGGTTTCTATAAATGGATTTATTCGGCGGAGAAGAGATAATAGTTGAAGATGAAGCTTTACCTGAAATCGTGAGTGACTGTTTGGTAGAGCCAAAAGCTATGCCATATTGCCTAGGGCATGAAGCTCAAGAAAAGCTGTTTCTCGAGCTGTTTGAAAAAGGCACAATGCCGCATGCTATGATTTTTTCTGGGCCGCAAGGGATTGGTAAAAGCACTATGGCTTTTCGGCTTGCGCGGTTTTTGCTCAAGCACGGCAAGGTGGATAAAAATCAAGATAGCTTATTCGGCGGAGAGGCAGCTTTAGAGCAAGATATCACTTCACTTGATGTCGCGGCTAGTGACCCTATATTTTCGCGCATAGCATCGGGTGGGCATGCTGATTTGCTATATGTTCACAGGTATTATGATTCCACGAAAAATAAACTTGATGCAAATTTAAAGGTAGATGCTCTTCGTAAGATAGAGCCTTTCTTGCGTAAGACTTCTTCGGAAGGAGGGTGGCGCATTGTTATAATTGATGACGCAGACACCATGAACAGAAATGCGCAGAACGCTATTTTGAAAATATTGGAAGAGCCGCCGAGCAATGTTTTGATAATGCTAATTGCGCATAGGCCGGGGATGTTAATTCCTACTATCCGCTCACGTGCGCGCCTTTTGAATTTTGAACCGCTATGCCATGATGTAATGGATGAGCTGCTAAGCAAGCAAGGCCATAGCCTCTCATTTAGCGAGATGGAGGTGTTGGCGGCTCTCTCAGAGGGAAGCATAGGTCGTGCGCTTCGCTTTGCCGAGCAGGGCGGGCTGGAAAGCTTGGCATTGATACTCGATCATTTAGACGATATGCCGAATTGGAATTGGGCGAAGATACATCCGCTTAGCTCTTCTATGTCCGCGCCCGCGCAAGACAAAGAATACCGCATGTTTGCCGAATTATTGCAATGGGTGTTTCGTCAGCTATTATTCGCAAAAGCGCGGGGCGCGACAAGCCCTCCTGATTATTTGCAAAAGGGCGCACTACAAATAATTATGGATGAATATTCTCTCGAAAAGCTTATAGCCATAAGCGACGGCCTTAAAAAGCATTTCGATCGCGTAGAATTTTCGAACCTTGATAAGCGTGACGCTGTACGCGGGGCTTTTCTTGTGATAAGTAATAACTCGTCATCCCCTTGATTTTGCTTTAGCAAAATATCAACAAAGGGGATCCATGTGTCAGTAGCTCTGCTACTGTCTTTTACGCCCAATGGGTATAAATAGATACCCGCTGTTTTAACAAAGCTGTGCTTTGTCGCGGGCATGACAAATAGGAAAATAAGGAAATAAATAATGAGTACAAAAACACCATTTTACATCACTACTGCTATTTCATACGTGAACGGAGTTCCGCATCTTGGTCATGCTTATGAGAGCATTATGACAGATACTCTTGCGCGGTTTAAGCGTCTTGATGGCTATGACGTGATGTTTCTTACAGGGACAGATGAACATGGTGAGAAGGTTGCGCAAACAGCCGAGCAAAATGGTATGAAGCCGTGTGACTTTGCCGATAAGAACGCTGCTATTTTCAAGGAAATGACGGCAAAGCTTAATATTTCTAATGATGATTTCATCCGCACAACGCAAGACAGGCATTATAAAGCTTCGCAAGCAATGTGGAATAAATTGAATGATAATGGTGATATTTATCTCGGCAAATATGAGGGCTGGTATTCTGTGCGTGAAGAGGGTTATTTCACGGAGGATGAGCTAACAACTTCAGATGATGGGCAGAAATTCACGCCATTAGGCACAGAGGTAGAGTGGGTGGAAGAGCCCAGCTATTTCTTTAAATTGAGCGAATATACGGATCGTTTGATTAAGCATTACGAGGAAAACCCAAACGCCATTCAGCCAGCCTCGCGCATGAATGAGATTATGAGCTTTCTTCGTCAAGAAGGCGGGCTTAATGATCTATCTATATCGCGCCATAAAAGCCGCCTTAAGTGGGGAATTCCTGTGCCTGATGACGCGGATCATGTGATGTATGTGTGGCTGGACGCGCTTACGAATTATATTACTGGCGTTGGCTATCCTGATGAAAGCTTGGATAATTTCCAAAAGTTCTGGCCTGCGGATTATCATGTAATTGGTAAAGATATCACGCGCTTTCATGCTATTTACTGGCCAGCGTTTTTATGGTCTGCGGGGTTAGAGACTCCCAAGACTATTTTTGCGCATGGCTTTATCAATGTTAGCGGCGTTAAAATGTCGAAATCTATCGGTAATGTGCTATCTCCCGATGAGCTGATCGAAACTTACGGGCTTGACCAGATTCGCTATTTCCTGATGCGTGAGGTATCGCATGGCAGTGATGGTAATTTCTCGCACAAGCAAGCGGTTGCGCGTATTAATGCTGATCTGGCCAATGGTTTAGGGAATTTGGCGCAGCGCACGCTCTCCATGATTTACAAGAATTGCGATGGCTGCATTCCTGCGGCGGGCGAGCTTACGGATGAGGATAAAGCTATATTGGGTAAGGCTTATACTATGCTGGAATCCGCTCGCGAGAGCTTTGATGCAATGAAGATAAACCGTGCGCTTGAGCATATTTGGAGCGTGGTAAGTGCTTGTGATGTATATGTCGATGCTAATGCGCCGTGGGCTTTGAAAAAGACTGATACGGAGCGCATGAATACTGTACTCTATGTGATAGCAGAAGCGATTAGATGCTTGAGCATTCTCGTCCAGCCTGTTGTTCCATATTGCGCACCGAAAATCCTCGATCAACTCGAAATCCCTGAAAATGAACGCATGTTTGAGCATATCTCCGCTGATTATGCGATCAAATCAGGCACTAAAATCAATAAACCCGAAGGCGTTTTCCCCCGCATTATTGATGAAGAGGCGGTGTAGCTATGCTTTGGTTTTTTTATGCATTAGCAACGGCAATCTGTTGGGGGCTTGGTTATGCTCTAACTGAGAAGTTATTGCATAATGGTGTGTCCCCGTCTGTAACTTTGCTTATGATTGTATTGTTGCAAGTCCCTGTCTTTTTGTTTTTAGCCATTAATAGCGGAAGTATAAAGCCGTCTATTGATGTTTTATCTAAAGATACAAATCTATTGATTATAGCTATTATTATGTGTGTTGTTTTTACACTTGGAAATATTTTTATAATGCAGGCGGTGGGATTAAAGAATGCTAGTCATGTCAATTTAATAGAAATTACATATCCGATATTTACGGTGTTATTTACGTTTTTATTGTTCAAAACTGTTCACTTAAACTGGGCTAGTGCATTTGGCGGCATAATGGTTATAAGTGGTGCTATTTTAATGATTTATAAAGGGTGACGTTGTTATGTGGATAGATTCTCATTGCCATTTAAATCATTCGGGGATTGAGGAAAAAGGCGCGCCATCCGAGATTATAGCGGCGGCAAAAAAGGCTGGTGTTTCAGGCATGATTAGTGTTTGTTGCCGTATTTCCGAGGAGATGGACGAGCTACTCGCTATTGCTAATAATCATGATAATGTCTGGTGCAGCGTTGGAACGCATCCTCATGATGCGGGCTTAGATGCGGAAAAATCTATCTCCCAAGCTGATATTGTAAAAATTGCAAATTCCAGTGATAAAATTATAGCGATTGGTGAAACGGGTTTAGATTATTACTACGATAATTCACCGCGTGATGAGCAACAATCCAGCTTTCGCAAGCATATTAAAGCCGCAATAGAGGCTGGCTTGCCAATAATTATTCATACGCGTGATGCGGAGCAAGACACCATAAATATTATGCGTGAATATAGCGAGCTGCGCGGCGTTATGCATTGTTTTAGCGGCTCTTCCGATTTAGCGCAAAAAGCTCTTGATATGGGTTTTTATATCTCGTTTTCTGGCATAGTTACTTTTAAAAAAGCAGAGGAGCTACGCGAAACTGCTAAAATAGTGCCGCTCGATAGGGTTTTGGTTGAAACTGACGCTCCGTTTCTTGCTCCCGCCCCTTATCGCGGCAAAGTAAACGAGCCTGCATATGTTGCTAAAACAGGAGAGTTCTTGGCGGAGCTTTATAGCTTAAGCGCAGAAGAATTTGCCAAAATCACAAGTGATAATTTCCAGCGTTTGTTTAATAGATGTCATCTCGAACAAAGGTGAGAGATCTTAAATGTTGCAACTTGGTAAGATCTCTCGGGTTAACCTCGAGATGACAATATGAAAGGATTTTTATAAAGATATGACCATATTTCTAACTTTAGTCTTAAATCTAATCCCGCTTTATATCCTTATAGCTATAGGTTATGTGGCAGGTAGATGGCTGCATATTGATAAAAATAGCCTTGCGAGGTTGGTTATATTTATTTTTATGCCAATCACTGTTTTTGGCTTTGTTGTCAATATGGATCTTAAACTTATATATTCATTTTTACCTCTATTGGTGTTTATAGTGCCAAGCATTATTGCCTTTATAACTTTATTCTTAGGGCGGCGCATTTTTGGTGATACTCGCGCTAATTTATTGGCTATGTCTGCTTCTATGGGAAATACTGGCTTCTTTGGCTTGCCTTTAGTATCGTTGTTATTCGAAGATAAATGGGTTGCTCTTTACATCTTTATGATGATAGGAGGCTCTGTATTTGAAGCAACCGTAGGATATTACCTCGCTGCACGCGGAAATTTCACCGTTCGTGATAGCTTGATAAAGCTATCAAAATTCCCTGCTTTATATGCAATTGCTTTAGCGATTATTATTAATATTTCGGATGTTACTTTGCCCGAAAGCTTTTACACATATTGGGGATATTTCAAAGGATGTTATATTGTTGGCGGTATGATGATTATTGGCATAGCCTTGTCGCATATGGATAAGCTGGTATTTGGAGCGCGTTTTATCAGCATTACATTTATTGGTAAGTTTGCGGCTTGGCCGTTGCTGGTTCTGGTGTTTATTGCGCTTGATAAAACATTACTACATTGGTTTGAGCCGATGGTTCACCAGCTTATCATTGTTATGTCGATTGTTCCTCCTGCGGCAAATGTTGTTGCCTTTGCTACGCAGATGAATTTACGCCCTGAAAAAGCCGCTACTACTATTTTGCTGGGTACGGTGTTTGCATTGTTTTATATTCCGCTAATACTTATGTGGGCGGGGATTAGATAAGCACCATATCACTGCGATGTATCAGGGAATTACGCCCTGAAAAGCCAAGTACGGAGATTATTTCTTTGCTGGGTTTGCCGATGATTCGCACTGCGTGAACCGCGCTATATGCGCTTAATCCCATGCCAACGCGCTTGCCCGTGCTATCTTTTATCTCGATAACATCACCGCGTTTAAAATCACCTTGAATTTCAAGGACACCAATCGGAAGCAAGCTTCTGTTTTTGCTGTTTTTGAGCGCAGCGAGCGCGCCATCGTCAATAATAGCGCAGCCATTAGGCTTCATATGTGAGCCAATCCATATTTTATGTGCGCTTTCTTTGCATTTTTGAGCAATAAACAAGCTGGATTTTTTATTCTCACTTTCTAGTAAGTTAGAAAAAGCATTAAGCTCTCTACCTTCCGTGATAACCATGTCGATCCCTGATTTCATCGCATTTTCGGCGGCCTCTATCTTGCTTTTCATGCCGCCAGTGCTAAGGCCTGCAACCGCGTCGCCAGCCATGTTGAAATGCTCATCGGTTAGCTCTTCGATTATCGGGAGATGCGTTGCATCAGGGTTTGTATGTGGATTATCCGTGTATAACCCATCAGCCGTTGAAAGCAGTAGCGTTGTATCAGCGCGTGTCATTTGCGCGACCCTTACGCTCAAACGGTCATTATCGCCAAAGCGAATCTCTTTTGTTGATACCGTATCATTTTCGTTAATTATTGGAATAATATCATGATCTAGCAATGTGTTAAGTGTTTCGCGGGCGTTTAAATTCATGCGCCGATTTTCAGTTTCACTCATAGTAAGAAGAACTTGCGCAGTTTGTATATTTTGCATTGCAAATGCTTTGTTAAAGCCATTAAACAGGTGGAATTGCCCAACGGCTGATGCTGCTTGCTTTTTTGCTAGTGGAATATTATTTGGCGCAATATTATTGGATATGTTAAGAGCCTTACGCCCAAGGGCAACGCCGCCTGATGATACGATAATTACCCGCTTACCCGTGGCTATAAAATCTTTAACATCTGCGGCTAGAGCGTCCATCCATGGCTGGTTTACTTGATCTATTTTCTCGCCGCGCACAAGTTCAGAGCCAATTTTGATAACCAGCAACTTTGTGTTTTTCAAAACTGAGCGGGTATTAGTGTTTAGGCTCATGTGGGGTCAAATGCTCCGTCTTTTTCCTCTATTCCATATTTTTCTTCATATACTATTGTAGCAAGTTGGAAAAGAATATTTTTTACATTTTCACCAGAAACGGCGGATATAATATTAACCTTTTTGCCGATAGCTTTTTCAAGCTCGTTTGCTTGATCCTGCGCTAGCTCTGCGCCAATGGCATCGGCTTTGTTCAGCACAATGATTTCGCGTTTATTTTCTAAGTCACAGCCATATTCTTTCAGCTCATGGCGGATAGTTTTATATGCGCCAGCCAGATCATCTTGTGTGCAATCAATAACGTGGAGCAGGGCGTTTGTGCGCTCTACATGGCCGAGGAAGCGATCTCCTAGTCCGTGGCCTTGGCTTGCGCCTGCTATTAATCCAGGGATATCAGCCATAACGAAATCCATCTCGCCGACTTTTACCACGCCCAAATTAGGGTGTAGCGTAGTAAATGGGTAATCTGCAATTTTTGGTTTGGCATTTGAGCTGGCTGATAAAAATGTGGATTTTCCTGCATTTGGCAGGCCGATAAGCCCGACATCTGCGATTAGCTTAAGGCGCAACCATATTTCCATTTCCTGCATTGGCCAACCTGGAGTAATTTTACGAGGTGCTTGGTTGGTAGAGCTTTTGTAATGCGCGTTACCAAAGCCGCCATCGCCGCCTTTAAGGAATTTTATTACCTGACCTTCTTCGGTTAAATCAGCAAGAATAGTATCTTGTTCACTATCAAGGATTTCTGTGCCTACAGGAACGCGTATAATTAAATCATCACCGCCCGCGCCTGTTTTATTGCGCCCTTTACCATTATGGCCATGTTCGGCTTTGTAATGTTGTTGAAAGCGAAAATCAATGAGCGTGTTTAGCGTGTTTATAGCTTCGAAGTAAATATCTCCGCCTTTTCCGCCATTACCGCCGTTAGGGCCGCCAAATTCTAGGTTTTTCTCACGATTGAAAGATAAGCAACCAGGCCCGCCTTTACCGCTTTGAATATATATTTTCGCTTCATCCAAAAATTTCATGGCTTATTCCTAACAAAAAAGGGGAGCAATCTCCCCTCTAATAATTCTATAATCTTTTAAAGAAGGTTACTTTGCAGCAGTGGCTTTCGCCCCGTCATTCGTAGGAACGATATTAACGATTGGCTGATCACCTTTTCCTTTAGTGTAGAGAACTTCACCATCAAGAAGTGCAAAAATCGTATGATCCTTACCAAGTCCTACATTTTTACCAGGCTTCCATTTTGTGCCACGTTGACGAACAAGAATATTACCTGCAAGAACGCTCTCGCCACCATATTTTTTGATACCAAGTCTGCGACCAATCGAATCGCGACCGTTTCTGGAACTACCACCTGCTTTTTTATGTGCCATAACTATATATTCCTATGCTGCTTTAATATTAGTGATTTGGATCATAGTAAGATCCTGACGATGACCTTTTTTGCGGCGATAATTTTGACGACGCTTTTTCTTAAAGATTATGATTTTAGGGCCACGAGTTTGTCTAACAAGCGTAGCTTCTACGCTAGCGCCCTTAACCAATGGCTCTCCTACTTTAGATGTCTTACCATCAACGACCATAAGCACTTCATCAAGTGTAATCTTATCGCCTTCATTACCTTCTAGTTTCTCAACAAGAAGTTTATCATCTTTTTGTACTTTATACTGTTTTCCACCAGTTTTGATAACTGCAAACATCTTTTAAATTCCGTTTTTAATTTATATTTATAATTACAACATGTAACAAGCGTTGGAAATAACCATATTCACCGCGTGGTGTCAAGATATATCGTAATAAAAATCATATAAATAACATTGTTCCATATTATTTTGAATCTTATCCGTTTTTAATCTTTTAAAGCTATATATTATATGATATCAACCCTTCCAAGATTATTAAACAATATATAGATGTGGTATTATGACTTTATGTTCACCCAAAATTTTTACTCTTGCACTCACCATTTTAATGACAGTTTTTCTGGCCTCTGGCGCGTTTGCCAGTTCTGGTGGAGATGCATCCTCTGCAATTACTAGCATAAATATAGGCTTTCATTGGGCTGGTATATTATGTATCGTTATTTTTGTACTTTCTTATGCTGCTGTGCTGTCTGAAGAATATACGCATATGCGAAAATCCAAACCCGTTATGCTTGGTGCGGGGTTGATTTGGATTGTTATTGCTATTGTTGCTCCTGATTATGGTGTTAGCAAAGATGATTTGCATACGGCCATTACTCACGGTTTGAATGAATATGCTAGTTTATTATTATTCTTGCTTGCTGCGATGACATATATAAGTGCGCTTGAAAATCGTAATGTATTTGCAGTTATTCGCATGAAGCTAGTGCTTTCAGGGATGAGCTTAAGGCAGCTTTTCTGGGCTACAGGTATTTTGGCGTTCTTCCTATCTCCAATCGCAGACAACCTTACAACTGCGCTTGTTATGGGTACGGTTATCATGGCGGTTGGTCATAGTAATGCGAAGTTTATTACAATGGGCTGTATCAATATTGTGTGTGCGGCAAATGCTGGCGGTGCATTCAGTCCGTTCGGTGATATCACAACATTAATGGTATGGCAGGCTGGTCAGGTTGAGTTCTTTGAATTCTTTACCTTGTTCCTCCCATCATTGGTTTGTTTTGTTATTCCAGCAACTATAATGAGCTTTTTCATTCCTAAAGAGCAGCCCGAAGCTATTGATGAGCATGTTAAGATGAAGCGTGGAGCAAAGGTTATTATTGGGTTTGCTTTCATGACGATTGCTATGGCTGTTGGTTTTGAGCAAATGCTGGGGCTTCCGCCGTTTGTTGGTATGATGACAGGTCTATCTGTGCTTATGATTACCGCATGGTTTATTCGCCATATATCTCTTTCCAGAGGTATGGGTAGGGATAAAGATTTTGATATCCTTGATAATGTAGCCTCGGCTGAGTGGGATACATTGCTGTTCTTCTTCGGCGTTATATTCAGTGTTGGCGGTTTGGCGTTCTTGGGCTACCTAGAGCTACTGTCTACTACTTTCTATGAAGGGTGGGGGGCGAGTGCTACTAACATTATGCTAGGTTTTGCATCGGCGATAATCGATAACATTCCTGTTATGTTTGCAGTACTTACCATGAATCCTGAAATGGATCATTTTCAGTGGCTTCTAATCACTCTAACAGCGGGAGTGGGGGGAAGTATGCTTTCCATCGGTTCGGCTGCTGGTGTGGCTCTTATGGGCGTGGGTAGAGGGTATTATACTTTCTTCTCTCACCTTAAGTGGACACCTGTTATTATATTGGGGTACGGTGCGGCGGTTGCTACGCATTTTTGGGTGAATGGCCATATGATAACTCAGTAATAATGGCTAATACAGATAACAAAAACCTCCTTAGATTTTTAAGGAGGTTTTTTTATATTGGAATATTTTTAAAAAGGAGAAATTATTTATCTTCTTCTTTTTTCTTAGCAGCAGAAGCGGTTGACATGAAGCTGCCATAGCGGCTTTCAAACTTATCAAGTTGGCCTTTTTCAATAACTTTACCAGTTCCACCTTGCCAAGCAGGGTGTGTAAGTGGATCAACATCCAGCTTTATCACATCGCCTTCTTTGCCGTATGTGCTACGTGTTTTGTATTTTTTGCCATCTGTCATCACAACTGTGACTTCATGGTAATCTGGGTGTATTTCAGCTTTCATAATCTTTGCTTTCTTATTTATCTTAGCTTGAATGCAAAGGGTTTTTAACGTTTAATGCGCTTAAATGCAAGTATTTTTTTATAAGGTTACATGATGAGTTGGTGGCTACCCCATAATTTTGCTGAAAAGCGGCATTTTTTAGAGAAGCGCGCGCGGATAATAAAGGTTTTGCGCAAGCTTCTTGATGTGCAAGATTTTATAGAAGTCGAAACGCCAGCTATTCAGGTTTGCCCGACGATAGACGCGCATATTCACGCTTTTAAAGTTGGGGAGCAATATTTACATACCAGTCCTGAATTTGACATGAAAAAGCTACTGGTTGCGGGAATGCCGAAAATCTATCAAATATGTCATGTATTTCGCAAAGGCGAGCGTTCAGCTCTGCATTCACCTGAATTTACGATGCTAGAATGGTATCGTGCGGGGGCAGATTATAACGCTCTTATGGATGATTGTGTGGATATATTGCGTGGGGCAGCCGATTCGTTAGCTATTCAAAAATATACATATAAAGGGGTAATTTCCGACCCTTTTAAAGAGTGGCAGAAAATATCCGTGTGCGAAGCATTTAAACAATATGCTGGTATTGATTTATTTTTATATCTAAATGATTTAAATGGTTTTTCTAAGGTGGTAAATGAGCGAGGGATTCGTGTCATAGCCAGTGATTCGTGGGATGATATTTTCCACGCTGTCATGGCGCAAAAGATCGAGCCATATTTAGGCGCGGGCATTCCGACGGTGCTTTATGATTACCCCCTTAGCATGGCTTCGCTTTCTCGCAAAAAACCAGAAGATGAACGATTCGCCGAGCGATTCGAGCTTTATGTTTGCGGAGTAGAGCTAGCCAATGCTTTTTCCGAGCTAACTGATGCCGCCGAGCAACGCGCGCGCTACGAATCAGAAATGGCGCTGAAGCAGAAATTATACGGCGAAACCTATCCCGCCGATGAAGAATTTTTCAAAGCATTAGAACACGGCATGCCCGATAGCGCAGGCATAGCTCTTGGCGTTGATCGCCTTGTTATGCTTGCTTGCGGCGCGGATAATATTAGTGACGTGCTGTGGGCGTAGGTTAAATATTATTGACATCACATTCTTATTGTTATAACATTGTAATAACAAAGGGGGCGGGCTATGCTAACATCTATAACTAAAATTGGAAATTCTAAGGGTGTCATCATCCCCGCTCACTTATTAAAACAATGCGGTTTTGAAAATGAAATATCCATTGAAATTAAAGAAGAATCCCTGATAATTTCTAAGGCAAAAAAACCTAGAGATGGCTGGGAGCAGGCGTTTGCAAAAGCTGATTCTAGAACAGGTGAATTTATAATGGATGATATTTTTAATGGTTTTGATCGAGATGAGTGGACATGGTAGCTCAATTTGATGTTTACTTAGTGTCTCTTGATCCAACATTAGGCTCTGAAATCAAAAAAACGCGGCCTTGTTTAATTATTTCTCCAAATGAAATGAATAATGCATTAAGTACTGTTCTTATTGCGCCCATGACAACAAGCCTTAGAAGCTACCCCTCAAGAGCGCAAACTACTTTTCAAGGGACTAAAGGCGATATAGCTTTAGATCAAATGAGAGCCATAGACAAAAAACGCTTAGTTAAAAAACTTGGTGTTATTAATTCCACCACATCAAAGAAAATCCTTAGTATTCTACAGGAAATATTTTCCTAATCCTTATAAATCCCCATTATATACTATCACGCAATCTTCTGCGTTGCATCGGGTCGAGCCAATGATTTTCCCACTGAATTTAAGTCAGTACAAGCTTCACTTAAGCGCGTAACCATTCCTTCTTCTGCTTTGCGTAAGAGTTTACGCGGATCATATATTTTTTTATAGGGCGTGCCGTCTTCAGGGTCGATTTGGTAAAGGAATGCCTTTGGGTTATTATTCACATAAGCACCAATTTCTTTCGCAAAAGCAAATTGTGTGTCCGTATCTATATTCATTTTAAATACGCCGTAAGAAAGTGCTTCTTCAATTTTACTCTTCTGTGATCCTGAACCACCGTGGAAAACAAGGTCAAGTGGGTTACTCCCCGTATTATGTGTTGTTTGCACCAGCTCTTGAGAATTTTTTAAAATCTCAGGGCGCAGATTTACATTTCCCGGTTTGTAGACTCCATGAACATTTCCGAAAGAGGCAGCCAATGAGAAATGGCCAATGGGAGAGAGAATTTCATAGGCTTTTAGGCAATCTTCAGGCTGTGTGTATAGGAGTGGGTTATCTGCGCCAATATTATCGTCAGAACCCACACCATCTTCTTCGCCGCCCGTTACGCCCAGCTCAATTTCAATGCTCATACCTAGCGGCGACATACGCTTTAAAAGTCTTGCCGATTCGCTTAAGTTAAAGTCAATATCTTCCTCTGATAAATCTAGCATATGGGAGCTAAATAGAGGATACCCATGTTTTGCAAAGTAGGATTCATTGTGATCCATAAGAGCATCAATCCAAGGGATTAGTTTCTTATTGGCATGATCTGTGTGAAGGACAACACATATACCGTACTGTTTGCTAAGCAAATGAACATGTTGTGCGGCGCAAACCGCGCCTAAAACTTTAGCTTGAAAACTATCAGGGCATCCTTTGCCCGCATAAAATTCCGCGCCACCATTAGAAAGTTGAATAATAATATCTGATTTGTTTTTAGCAGCAGCTTCCATTACGGCATTGATTGAATTTGTACTTACAACATTAACTGCTGGCAGGGCGTAACCGCCATCCTTACATGCCTTTAGTAATGTTTTGTAATCCTCACCGCTCACAACGCCCGGTTTTAGTGATGCTGCCATGATTTTAATCCCTCAAATTTGTAATAAAAAGGCCTTAAGAACATAACCTTAAGACCCTTATTGATATATAGAAATTCCTCACTATAAACAAGTGGGGAAGTTAAATTTTAAGGCGTAAGCCCTTCTGGCTTTGTTGTGAGCTTATCTGCTACGCCATCAAGGCTAGCGGAAATTCCAAATAAATTGGACACGTCTAGTGTTTTATTGTTTCCTGATGTGAACTCACTTGCCGCGTTATGTATTCCTACAAATGCTTCTGATCCTAGTCTAATCATCTTCAATTACCCCATCTTCAATGAGCTTTTTATACGCTCTATTGTCTGTTGTTGCAGGGCCATTATATAACTCTTCCATCACCTTGGATTTCGAAGTCTCTCCCTTATCATAAAGAGTTGACACAATGCGTGCATCTCTTAGCGTGGGACGATCCTGCTTTAGAACCTTTATATACCTTTCCACAAAAGATTGCAAGCCTTTATGCTTTTGCGGAAAATAGTCTAACGCTGATTCTAACGCTCTTTTTGAATATCCGCAGGTTTCAAGCTTAATAGCTCTTCCGTCTTTTGCTGTATTTTGGCGCGTGATACAGCCATAATTGAACAGCCATTCAATCTCTCTGTTCATCGCGGATTTACCAGAGCCGATATGGTGCATAATCTCTGTTTGGGTAATACCAGGGTTTTCATCGATATAATTCAATATAAGCGCACGTTTCAGCGAGGAGGAGGGATCATTCCCCAATGCTTCGACAAGGTGATCTATCACGAGGCATGACTTTTGCCCCCGCGTGGTCATTGCCCGCTTTGCTTGTATCTTCATCAAATTCATAGAACCATTTTACCCGATAGAGCTATGCAGATCAAACATAACCTTTTTTATGCATTGCAAGAGCAGTATCAATCATGCGGCAAGAGAAACCCCATTCATTATCATACCAAGCCATAACGCGCACAAAGTCGTTATCTATAACATTTGTTCCATTAAGCGAGAATATTGCAGAATGCGGATCATGGTTGAAATCACTTGATACACATGGATCATCATAAACGGCCAATACGCCTTTTAATTCGCCATTAGCGTAGGATGTAACTGCTTCATTTACTTCTTCTACGCTTGTCTTTTTTGATGGTTGGAATGTTAGATCAACAAGCGAAACATTAGGGGTTGGAACGCGAATCGCTACGCCGTCCAGTTTTCCTGCAAGTTCAGGCAGCACTAAGCCA
>JAMONE010000073.1 GCA_027066695.1 Micavibrio sp.
CTACGCTTTCCGCGGCACGCGCTATGCTTATAATCCTGCCAATATTAGAAGCAAACATGGTAACGGCAATCTTGCCCTTTTTATGTTTAGCAAACTCCGCGATAAGACCCGCCGCAACATCACTTTCTGAAAGCGAAGCCCCCTCCACTTGTGAATTTGTAGAATCCCCTATATAAGCCAAAACCCCATCATCTCCGATAGCTTTAAAGCGCGTTTCATCTGTTTTGTTACCAATAACGGGCGCATTATCCAAATTCCAATCACCACTATGCACGATATTCCCGTATTTGGTTTTGATTAGCAGAGAGCTAGCATCAGGAATAGAATGAGACACGGGGATAAACTCAACGTTAAAGCAACCAATTTCTGCCGCAGAGTTTTGCTCCACCACATGAACGGGAGCATCAAATACACCCTCCTGCTCTAATTTCTTACGAAGCACGCACGCCGTAAAAGGCGATGCATAAATTGGACATTGCAAACGCTCCCACAAATATGCAACCGCGCCGATATGATCTTCATGCGAATGCGTTATTACAATGCCTTTAAGCTTATCCTTATTGGCTTCAACAAATGATGGGTCGGGAAGCAGTAAATCAATTCCAGGGTAACGCTCATCCGCAAAACCAATACCGCAATCAATTATCAAATACTCGCCGTCACAAACATATAAATTGAAATTTGCGCCAAATTCTTCACTTCCCCCTAAAGGAGAAAAGTAAAACCCATTATCTTTAAAAACATTACTCATTTTCATTTTCTTTCTTATATATCTCAATAAGACCTTTAAAAATTAAATTCTCATCAACTGTATCTATAGCCTTGGTGCTTTGTGCATAAAGCGAGGCTAAACCGCCTGTGGCAATAACAAAAACCTCACAGCCCATCTCGGCTTTTATCTTATTAATGATAGTTTCTATCACTCCGATATAGCCCCAATACATCCCAGATTTCATCGCTTCCGCAGTGTTTTTGCCAATTACATTATCGGGCTTTTCTATATTTATTTGCGGCAACTTGGCCGTATGAGAGGTCAGCGCATCAACGGATAACCTAATACCGGGCGCAATAACGCCGCCCTTATACACACCGCCCTTATCAATAACATCAAATGTCGTGGCTGTGCCAAAATCAATAACCACCGCGGGCAATCTGTAATGCGCATTAACCGCCACTGCATTTACAATCCTGTCTGCGCCGATCTCATCGGGATTATCAAGATCAATCTCTATATCAACAGAGCTTGAATTAACAAAAAATGGCTCAAAATTAATATATTTTCGGCACAAATTTGTCAGATGAAAATTAGCATCAGGCACAACCGAGCTAATAACCACGTCATGAATATCGCTCCACTTGATATCGACAAGCTCGAATAGCTGCTTTAAGAATACCGCATATTCATCCGAAGAGCGCGAACTTTCTGTTTTACAACGCCAAGAATGCTCCTGCGCCTCCTTTTCAAATACCGCAAATACGGTATTGGTATTTCCAACGTCAATTACTAACAGCATATTACTTCACCCGAAGTTATTTCTATTTCCTTAAGCGTGTTATCGCATATTAAAATGAGATTACCAAGCATATCAATTCTTTCAAAGCTCCCCTTTATTTGCCTAGAGCCTATTTTCACACTAATTTTTTGCCCTTTAGGACATGTCTGTGAAAGCCATTCCTCACGCAAATCCGTAAATCCTTCATTTTTCCATTGCTCATAACAATCAGAAAAAGCTGATAAAACCCTGTCCATAAACTGATTTTTATCTATGGACTTACCCAAGCATGTCGATGTTTCTAATGGCGCGGATTTAATATTAACCCCAATACCGATAATCAAATATGCTATTTTATTATCAATTACAGGCGCAGCGTCAATCAATATGCCACAGCATTTTTTATCCTGAATAAGAACGTCATTTGGCCATTTTAAAATGATATCCTGCTCAATTGCGCGAGATAGAGCAAGGCCTGTTAATAATGATAGCTGGCCGATATCATTAATATTGCATTTCGCACGGATAAGAAAGGATAGATAGAGATTACCCTCACCGCCTAACCAAGCTCTTCCATGGCGGCCATGACCTTGAGTTTGTTCAGTGGCACAAATGAGGCTTCCCTCGGGTAAATCAGGGTTATTATATGCTAGTTCTTTTAAGTAATCCTGCGTACTTGGCAGGCAATCAAATTGCTCAATTTGCCAATTTATAGCCATCTAAAACAGAGCCGTTGCCGCACTCATCGCGCTATCAAATATAAGGTTAGGACTAAAGATAAAGCCTAGCAAGAAGACGATGGATAAAAGAAGCACAACGCGCCGCGCAAGCCCGATATCTTTATCGAATTTATCTGCGGCCTCATCAAAGAACATAACTTTGATAATGCGTAAGTAATAATACGCAGCAACGACAGATGCCAAAATACCCAGCACAGCTAGAACATATAATTCACTTTCAATTGCAGCTTGGAAAATGAAAAACTTACCAAAGAAACCAGCCAAAGGCGGTATGCCACTCATAGAGAATATAATAACAGCCATCGCATAAGCCATAACTGGGTTGTTCTTGGAAAAGCCTGCCAAATCACTGATTTTCTCAACAGCCAAGCCATTTCTGCGCATGGATAAAATAATAGAAAACGCACCAGCAACAGCAATAAGATAGATAAGCAAGAATATAATAACCGAGCCAACACCCTGTGATGTGCCAGCCAAAACGCCGATCAAAACATAGCCTATATTACCTATAGAGGAATAAGCAAATAGCCGCTTTATATTATCCTGCGCGATGGCTGCGAATGATCCAACCAATAATGAGCCAATGGAAAGGAAATACAGAATTTGCATCCACTGATCGGATGCGGCTTCGAATGGTACAAAAACAAGGCGCATTAAAAGACCTAGTGCTGCGATTTTCGGTACGATAGCAAAGAATGCCGTTACCGATGTCGGCGCACCTTCATAAACATCTGGTGTCCACATGTGAAATGGCACAGCCGAGATCTTAAACGCAATAGCCACCAGCACGAAAACCATCCCGATAGTAAATCCAGGGGGTATCATATCAAGCGATGCTAGCGTGCTACGGATTGTTCCAAAATCAATAGAGCCTACAAAT
>JAMONE010000074.1 GCA_027066695.1 Micavibrio sp.
TCCACCTTGCTAGAATGTAATATAGATAAACTCGCCGGCGTTTCATTCAATAAAGGCTGCTATATCGGCCAAGAAATAACCGCACGTATGCATTATCGGGGATTGGTGAAGAAACATCTTAAATGCGTTGATATGGAAGATGTCACCAAACAAACAGACCTACGCTCTTCTTGCGGTAATATTGGGTTGGCTTTGGTGCGTTAATAGATATTTTACTTGAGAAACATAACAAAATTGCCATTACACGGTTTACCCTTTTTATCATCTTGAGAAAATTTTGAAAAATTTGTGATAACTGCCCTGCTGTTTTAATTATCAATCTATGTAAAATTCAACAAAATCAGCAAAAACATGTCAAATAATATAATTATTTCCTTGACCGCGAGTCATAAATGACTCATGATTCGCATCTAACTTTCAGAAGGATTTAGGAATGTCGAGTCAAAAACAAGAGTTACCCACAGAGCAGATGATTATTGGCGATTGTGTTGAGAGTATGAACGCCCTGCCCCGTGAATCTGTGGATTGTATTTTTGCTGACCCGCCTTATAACTTGCAGCTTGGCGGGGATTTACATCGTCCTAATAATTCGAAAGTTGATGCGGTTGATAATGACTGGGATCAATTTGAAAGCCTGAAAGCTTATGATGAATTTACGCGTGAATGGCTTACGGCGGCGCGCGCTACGCTTAAACCTGATGGCTCGATTTGGGTGATTGGCAGTTATCACAATATTTTCCGCCTTGGTTATATTTTGCAAGATCTAGGGTTTTGGGTTTTGAACGATATTATCTGGCACAAGAGCAACCCTATGCCAAATTTCCGAGGGCGGCGGTTTACGAATGCTCACGAGACTATGATTTGGGCGGGTAAGTCGCAGAAATCCAAGTATTATTTTAATTATGATGCGATGAAATCACTTAATGAAGATTTGCAAATGCGCAGCGATTGGTACTTGCCCCTTTGCACTGGCGCAGAGCGCTTGAAAGACGATGAAGGTAAGAAAGCTCATCCGACGCAAAAGCCCGAAAGCTTACTTCACCGCGTGCTTATGTCTTCAACGCGTAAGGGTGACACTGTGCTTGATCCGTTTTTTGGCACGGGAACTACTGGCGCAGTAGCTAAAAAGCTGGGGCGTTCATTTATCGGGCTGGAGCGTGATGAGACTTACGCCGAATTTGCCCGTGAGCGCATAGCCGCGATTGATCCGCTAAAAGATAATCTGGTTGAGAATAAACCCAAGCGCGAGCAACCTCGCGTGCCATTCGGTAACTTGTTAGAGCGCGGACTTTTAGAAGCTGGAGCGGTATTGACCGATTCCAAAAAACGCCATAAAGCCACGGTTTACGCGGACGGCTCTATCATGGTGCAAAACAGCATTGATAAGACACGCGGCTCTATCCATAAAGTCGGCGCAGCGGTGCAAGACGCTCCATCTTGCAATGGCTGGACATTCTGGCACTATAAAGATGGCGCAAAATCCCTGCCGATAGATCACCTGCGCGCTCAAATACGTGCGGAGATGCATAGTGCCTAATAAGGATCAAATTTTTATAAAAGACCTTACCGTTGAAATGTCCGCAGGCATTTACGATCATGAAAAAGCGCAAAAACAGCGCGTTATAATTAATGTTACTATGGATGTTGAGAGTAACGCTGGAAAAATGCTTAACTCTATTGATGATGTTGTTTCTTATGAGGGTATAGTTAACTCTATTTGCAAGCTTTGTGATAAAAAGCATTATGACTTGCTTGAGGAACTGGCCGAGGAAATTGCGGTCATCTGCAATTCAAAAAAACAAGTTATCAAAACTTTTGTTAGCCTAGAAAAGCCAGACATAGTTACAAATACAAAATCTGTTGGCGTAAATATCTATCGCTAGTGAAACTGCTCATCAAACTATGTTATTTAATATTCAAAGACAGCCTTTATGAAAAATGTATTTTCAGTTGAGAGGCTATCATAGCCCAACTTTGAATGGGTTGTGTCCATTTTTTCATTGCCCCTTTAAAAGCGGCAATAACCTTGTTACCTATGAGGTCGACGCAGGTGAAAGAGCCCTTGGATTTGGTATATTTTCGCGCCAGTTTTGTTGCCAAACACCTGATATGGCTTAGCAATAACTTTATTTTTATTGAAAATAAACTAACCTTATGCTAGTTTTTGCGCCATGGTAAAATTTTAATTAGGTAGGAAATAAAAAATGACAGACACTCCTTACATTATCGCAGAAATTGGTTCTAACCATAATGGGGATATGGATTTGTGCAGGCAAATGATTGATGCAGCAATAGAAAGCGGAGCAGACGCGGTGAAGTTTCAGTCTTTTTCCGATAAATCGCTAATATCCGAAGCAGAATATGCAAGGCGCATGGATTATGGCGACAGCGCCGAAGACAAAAACCGTCATTTTGGAACATTGAAAGAGATGGTTAATGCATATTGGATGCGCCCCGATCAGCATCATGAAATAGCGGAATACGCCAGATCAAATGGTATTGAATTTTTATCAACTCCGTTCAGTAATGCTGAGGTTGATTTGCTTGAGGAATGTAATGTTCCTTTATATAAGGTAGCATCTATGGATGTTAATCACCCTACATTACTTGAATATATTGGATCTAAAGGCAAACCAGTTTATCTTTCAACAGGAATGGCAACTTTGGGCGAGATTGATACCGCTATACAGATTTTAGAAAAGGCAGGCGCAGCATCAGTAACACCGCTCCACTGTACATCTGTTTATCCGCCAACCCCTGAAATTATGAATATCAATAACATTGTTGGCTTTCGTGAGATATTTGATCGACTGGTAGGCTATAGCGACCACACAATTGGAACAGACGTTCCATTAATTGCTCTATCTTTGGGAGCTTGTGTAATTGAAAAACATTTTACAATTGATAAAAGCTTACCTGGTTGGGATCATTGGGTTTCTGCTGATCCTAAAGAAATGAAACAAATTGTTGAATACTCAAAAATGAGTATTGAGGAACTGCAAGATCGTGCGCATAAAGTTGAAAACTTTGATATTATCTTAGGAACAAAGCATCGTATATTAAGCGATCGTGAGAAGGAAAAAATAGCAGTAATGCGCCGTT
>JAMONE010000075.1 GCA_027066695.1 Micavibrio sp.
GACACAGCCCATCCAAAACTGGGCGATGATAGTCTCGCAACTGGAAATACATTTCCCTGAGAGGCTCTCGCTGGATATCAAATAACACAGTTTAATGAACAGTCTCCGGGGCTTGCCCCGTGGAGCTTCACTAAATTCTTAAATGCTGGGTTTTATCATAAAATTCTTTATAGCCATCGGTTTGCTGTAAATCATCGTCACAATAAATTGTAATATCTCGCGAAGATTTCGCGTCCGCCGTTGCCATGCAATTTTTGACAGAAGGGTCACTTTCACATTTTATGGTAATCAGCACATCAGGAAATAGCTCTTCATCAGGAACGCGGTCAATATGCTCAATTATATCAACACCAAGCGGTCTATTCTTCTGTTTCAAAGCTCTTTCAAAAGCATTTAAGTCATCATCCCCTGAACGAAAGCATTTTTCAACCTCCTCCTCTCCGAATGTATCAACTAAACTAGCCTCTAACATTCCAAACGCATCAGGAGATAGCTCGTCATTTCTACATTCGGCATAATCAATCGTGTTCACTATTCCTAAATGTTCAGTGTTACATTGGATATTATAAACTTCACGCAAAGCTGTACCAGATTCTTTGTCAGAAGCTTGAATCATTCCTTTAATGAAGGTTGTTTTTCCTGCATTTCTCATGGCTTGAATTCCAACTTTCAATACATTATCAGAATCTTCAAGGCGGTTATCTAAACAAGCTATTGCAGCAAACGCTTTTGCAAGCTCAATTGTTTCTTCCTTGCTTGAACAGCGAAACGTAACTCCTTGCGCTTCTAATTGCTTAAGTTTCTCACGGTGATTTTTATATTCTGGTGTTTCTAATATTGATGTCATAGATATATGGATAACATAATCACATTGTCAGGTCAAATATATCACGCCGTGACTTGCGCTTTTTCCAACGATAAAACGACGATAAACTTACGCCTAATAAATCGCTCACGTCAACTATAGCTTCATTAGAGTTTAATAACTCTAATGCTCGTATCCGTAAATCTAGTGAATATACCATACTTGCTCTTTAAAATTGATATTGTACATATAATTTTAAAGTAAAGATAGGCATCTGCCACTTTAATATGGCTTGGCTATAGTTATTCAGTTTGTTTAAGATCAATAACCATATCAGCCATTTTATGCATTGTCTTTTGGTGCGAAATTGCAATTACAGTCATATGATCAGTAAGTTTCTTTAATGTATTAAATATTTCTATTTCTGTTTTTTCATCAAGAGAGGCTGTTGCTTCATCCATAATAAGGAGTGACGGGTTTCTTACAAGCGCACGTGCTATTGATATACGTTGACGCTGGCCGCCAGATATTTTTCCACCGCGTTCGCCCAAAATAGTATTCAAGCCATCAGGCAACTCACTAACAAAATCCCAAGCCTCCGCTTTTTTTAGTGCTTGTATGACTTGTTCTTCACTTATACCAGTATTTCCTAAGCTTATATTTTGTATAATATTATCATTGAAAATAACAAATTCTTGTGGAATATATCCTATATTTTGGCGCCATAAATATAAATCAGTATCATCAATTGGCTGCCCATCAACTAAAATATTACCCTCATCCACACGATATAAACGGCACAAAAGATCTACAATCGTAGTTTTCCCCGCGCCTGAAGGCCCGCTAAGCCCAATAAGTTTTCTTGCTGGCAGCTCTATATTGAGCTCTGAAAAAATTTTCTTATCACCATAAGAAAAAGATACGTCTTTAAAGACAATTTTATCCTTAATTAAGAACTTATTACCCGGAACGTACAGCTCTTTTGCATCCTTTGCTTCATTTATAAAGTCTTGCAATGACCAAAAAAAGCTTTCTTGGCCACAAAGAACTTGATAACCCTGCTGAAGAGTTTTCCATGAAGTAACAAAACGATAAAATATAGCTGCAAGCACCATCAATACTGCGGTATCAGTGTTTAAAAAAGATATAGCTCCATATAAACCAATACACATTATTCCAATAAAAATTGGCTCATGGAATATACCCATACTGTGTTTTGCCATCATCTGTTTTTTTGTAACTTCAAATAATTTATAAGCATCATCACTAATTTTTTGAAAAACATTGTTTTCAATATTCATAGCTTTTAGCGGTTTATAATTTTGCAAAATATCAGAAATATTAGCACTTATTTTTTTAGACAATTCTTTTTGCGCCAAACCTGTTTGTCCAGTAATTTTAATGAATTTATAAAGTGTAACCCACATTATAAGGCTCGTAATAAAACCAATAGCCACTAGCTCCCATGATGCAAAACTTGCAATCATTAATAATATAAACATTTGTAAAAGGGCGGCTATAATTTCAGAGATAGAACGAAAGCTACCACCACTTCTTTGCGCCTCTATCATCAAAGCATTAATAAAGTTTCCTGTAGGATTTTTAATATAAAAAGACCATTGAGAATACAGCAAAGCATCAAGTAGTGATTTACGAAAATCAAGCACAATTTTTGAAGATATATGAGAAACATACAGCGCTGCAAAATATTTGAGGACAGCCTTTGCACCAAACAGTGCCACTATGATAATCAACATATTTTCTAGTGTTAATTTAATATGTAGAAAGTCAAAAATACGTGAAACAACCTCATTTAAAGGGGATGTTGTTTCTGCTGAATTATTAATCATTGTATCAATAAGAGGAAGAAGCGCTGCAATTCCTAACCCTTCAAGTAAGCTAGTTCCAAACTGAATCATAAATAATATAATTGTTTGCCATTTATAATTACTAATAAAGTAATTAAAAATATTGATTTTATTTGTTTTTATAGACATAAATTAATTCTCAGACTTGCTCTTTTAGTTTAGCTAAAGCATTATTTAGATATCTTAATTATAGGCTGTTTAGCACTATTATTTAACATTTTTTGCTGAAGAACGCATGTACGTTTTAAGTTTCTTTATAAAGGCTTGCAAAAAAATTGCTGTACCATTTGTGATCAGCTTCAAGTGTGTGTACTACTCCTTCAATATCATTATATTGGCCAGTTTTTGTTCCTAATGCATCATTTTTTTTAGTTATAAGCTCAAGGGCAGAATTAACGGCCGTTTTATTTAAATTACTACTATTTACACAATTTTTCAATTTTTTTAACTAACACGTGCTGTTTCTTTTTATAAAAATTGCTCTGGCCGCTTATTTCCCATACTTGCCTTACCATACATAAATTGGTTGCAGTCATAGCGAGGTAAAGCTTGCCTTCTGTTTTTCAAATCGATGCTATCTATTTCTTTTTGTTCTACACTAAATGAAAATACAGAGTTTTCATTAGTTAATATATCAATCGTCTCTTGAGTGAAAACATGATCTCCACCATATGGATAGCAAAATGTTTTTATTTCAAAGCTTCCTATTATTTTTTCTATATATGAAAAACTGCCATGAATTTCACTAAACTGCTCTTTATAGGATAACTTACTAAAAACTGGGTGTGTTACACTATGAGAGCCAATAATCATTCCAGCGCCATGCATTTCTTTTATTTGCGCCTCGGTCAAATAATATTCATTCATAAGCTCTGCTTCATTTGCAAAAAACCTATCCATAAGCTCTTTTAATACTTTATCTTTTACATCATTATTAATGTAATAATTCAGTATTTTCTTCACCTGCATTGTTGCTTTATCATTTTTTTGTAAACTGTAAGTAAGATCACGAAATTTAAGTTCATTATCACTTGATACCATATCTTCAGTTACTATTTCTTTTAAAGCATCTAATATCTTAATGCCGCCAAATTTACCAATAAGCATATGCACCCTATGTACATCGATTAGGGTTTTACTCTCATAACAACCTGTTGGAATATAGAATATACCCCATAAATCTCTACTAACTAATTCCTTCATCACTTGGTAATGATCGGCAAGCCCATCATCAAATGTCAATAAAACACCATTTTCAATAGGGATTTTAGTTTTTAGAGACAATAAAAACTCTTCTTTAGAAATAAATTTATAGTTTTCAGCGAGATGATCTAATTGTGCTTTAAAATCTTCTATATGCAAATAACGAAAATATGGCAATTCTTCAGAGCCAAGTCTAATATAATGATACATTAATGCTTTCATTCGATATTATCTTTATTTTAAAAGGGGGTTGCTTACAATAGGAACTTCGTTAATTCTTTTATCATAGTTTTTCAAATAATTTTCAATCATACCATTGTTAAAGTTATCATATAATTTTTGCGTACTAACCTCAGAGAAATCTCTTCTACGATAATATTTATCATCAGCTTTTGATTCAGGTTGTTTAATGGGTTTTATCTTTTCTATATTTTCAATGATAGCAGCATAGGTAAAAGGTATTTCTGAAATCAGACGGTTTCCTATTTGATGAGGCATATCATTTGGAAAAACTTTCGCTCTTATTTGATGGATTATATCACCAGTGTCTACTCCCTCATCTATATGCATAAAAGTTGCACCAACATATTCTGGCTCATTATTTACCAATGGCCAATAATTAGTACCAACCCCTCTATAGTAAGGCGATAACCCTAAATGAACATTTAAAAAACGTCTTTTAAAAAATGTAAGAAGATCACCTTTTATTAATGAACATCCATAAGCAATAATAACATCAGGATTTAGATCTATTATATCTTTTATATGATGGCTTTCATTTATTTCATTGCTTTTAATATATACAGGATTAGATAAATCTTTTGTTAGTCTGTCAAATGGTTCAAAAAAATCTTTTTCAGAAAAATCACGTGCTTCTAAGTGCCTAATTTGCAATGATTTATCATTTTGCAAAACCTCCTTAATATTATTTGTTGTAACTATCTTCTTTTCGCAATAGCTACGCATTACATTTATATTGCTAAAACTTGCAATTGCTTTTCGCACATAGTTATGGCGCAATTCATTACCTGTTAGTATTATTATATTCTTCATAATGTATTTCTATTTATTCTTCAGTATAAATTCGGCAAACTTTAAATCAAACTCAGTATCAATATCAATAGAGCGTTCCTTTGGCATTATATACGGAATAATATTAGCTCCATACAAATCATTGCCCTCAAGTAAAATATCACGGCGTGTCATATAAATACTGCCATTGCGCTTATAAACTTGGGGTGTTAAATCCTGTCTGCGCACTGCTTGCTTTGCTCCTTCAATATAAGGAACAAGATAACCATGTTCTGTTTTAAGGGATTTTAATGGGTGCATATCCATAGCATCAATAACAGAAACTATTGAAGTGGCATCTATATTACCTGTAATAAGATCCAACGCTCCTGTTATATCATTGCTTGTAATTAGTGGGTTTGTTGGTTGAATTAGTATGCTCCAATCTATAACTACATCATCTTGTTTTTCGATAGTTTTTACCGCGTGCTGAACAACTGGAAGTGATGCTGATTTATCAGTTGCTAGATTATGAGGGCGCATAAAAGGGACTTCTGCGCCATAAGCTTTTGCGATTGAGGCAATTTCTTCATCATCGGTACTTACAACAATTTTATATATACGATCATCCACGCCCAAAGCAGCTTTAATAGCATAAGCAATTAAAGGCACACCATTTACATCTCTAATATTTTTTCGTGCTACACCCTTTGAGCCTCCACGCGCAGTAATAACAACTAATGTTTTTGGTTTTGACATGATTATTTATATTCTTTGCTAGCTGGAATAATTAAGGCATTTATGAAAGCTTAGGGGCATTTCTGCAAGGCTATCAGCTATAATTTTTCCTGCATTTCCTTGGCCATATAAGTGTGAAGACTGCGCACTGCCTTTTTGCAATTGGTTTACAACGGCGGTTTTTATTGAAGCCTTACCATAGTCAGCATTTACAACATTATCTGCCTGTTCTCGGTTACTTTGACGAGTTCCTATATTAACTGCCATTGTGCCCAAATATGATGCTTCACGTATTGCGCAGCTAGAATTGCCAACAATTACGCTAGCCTTATTTAACAGTCGTAAAAAGTCATCAGGCTCCATATTACGGAAAAAATGTATTTTCGATGATGTGGCGTTCTCCCTAAATACACGAATAGCCTTTGATGTTTGATCTGATCCAGCGTCAATATTAGGCCAAAACCATAATGTTGGAATATTTAATTCGGTTACAGCCTCTAACGTAGCTTGCGCTTGCATACGTGCATCACCATATTCAGTAGTTACAGGGTGCTGCATAACAATTATAAATTCATTATTTATATCTGGATATGCGCCAACTCCGCCATATTTTTCATAGAGCTTAAAACCCATTTTAGAATCGTCTAAAACATCTTGGCATAAATCAGTGCTAGGACAACCTGATAAAACTACTTTTTCTGGGTTTTCCCCCATTCTAATTATCCAATCATATGATTGCTTAGTTGCTGGAAAGTGAATATCAGCAAGTTTAGTGATGGCGTGCCTTACTTTTTCATCAATGTTTCCTGTAACTTCACCACCTTGCACATGCACAAGGGGAATATTCATATATGCGGCAGGAACAGCAGCGGCCATCTGCTCATAACGATCCGCCATAACCACGACGACATCGGGCTTTAATTGATTATATGCCGAAGCAAACTCAATCATACCAAGCCCTGTTGTTTTAGCAGATGTAAGTAAGCTTTCGCCCTCTATAATCATGTGTATACGCTCGTCTATTAAAAAACCATCCGCTTCAATTTGAGTATCAATTTCTCCATAACGATTAATCAAAGCAGAGCCAGCACAGATCAATTGTAATTGTAAATCTGGGTGCAGCTGAATATTTTTAAGAATAGGTTTAATTTTTGTATAGCTGGTACGAGCCGTAACAACAACGCATATTTTTCTCATAGCTGCTTCCCTTAAAAGAATGCTTAATTTGATATTACTATATATATCAATCTTTAATCCTTAATCAATAGGTATAGCTAAGCTATATTAGAATGATTCATAATTTGGATCTGAGCAGCAAGATTCGCCTCGAAACTTTCAAATTGATGCTTATTACTCTGTTTACGGGCTAGCGGCGGATAATGTCGAAATGCCTATGTATTCAAAAAATAACGCAAAGGCGCATCCGCTTCCTGATTTTATAGTAAATAAGATAAAGCCAAGTGAACTAGGGGAATTAAAACCATAAAGCTGATTTTACTGTTTTCAATATCCTTATAAGCTGTTAAAACTTAAGGTAAGAATCATCTTTGAGAGAAGAGCGTTATATGGCAGCCGAAGAATTATTAATTGAGTACCTACCCATCCTTGTTTTTATTGCGATTGCTGGCGTTATGTCTGTGGCGATGATTGCTGGCTCTATTTTAGTAGGGGTGCGTAAACCCGATGTGGAAAAGCTATCGGCTTATGAATGTGGGTTTGATGCTTTTTCAGATGCGCGCGGTAAGTTTGATGTGCGGTTTTATCTGGTTACACTGCTATTCATTATATTTGATTTGGAAATTGCGTTTTTATTTCCATGGGCAATAACTTTGGGTAAAATCGGAGTGTTTGGTTTTTGGTCTATGGTTATATTCCTTGCAGTATTAACTGTTGGTTTTATTTATGAGTGGAAAAAAGGTGGTCTGGAATGGGAGTAATAAAACATTCTGATTATGAAATGAGCGCGGGAACACCGTTTCCTACGGCTATTGAGCAAGATATTGTGCCTGCCGCTATATCTCGTACGCTTAATGAAAAGGGATTTATTCTTACCAGTGCAGATAGCTTGTTTGACTGGGCGCGTACTGGCTCTATGTGGCCAATGACGTTTGGTTTGGCCTGTTGCGCGGTGGAGATGATCCACGCCTATATGAGCCGTTATGACCTTGATAGATTCGGTATTATCCCAAGGCCTAGCCCGCGTCAGTCCGATGTTATGATCGTTGCGGGAACGCTTACCAATAAGATGGCTCCTGCGCTGCGCCGTGTTTACGATCAAATGCCAGAGCCGCGCTGGGTTATATCCATGGGCTCTTGCGCGAATGGCGGGGGGTATTATCATTACTCATATTCTGTTGTGCGCGGCTGTGATCGCATTGTTCCTGTTGATATATATATTCCGGGATGCCCGCCAACGGCAGAAGCAATGATTTATGGCTTAATGCAGCTACAAAAGAAAATCCAAAGAGAGGATACACGAATTGTCCGATGATTCTCTGATAGATTTAGCTGAGTATATCTCCGAAAAACTGGAAAAGTATGTTAGCTCGTGTGAGTTTATCAATGGTGAGCTGGTTATTAACGCCAAGCCTGATGATATTTGCAAAGTATTGCAGTTTTTGCGTGATGATAGAGAGTGCGCCTTTACCACTCTGATTGATCTTTGCGGTGTAGATTTTCCTGATCGCTCGTCTCGTTTTGAGGTAGTTTATTGCTTGCTATCTATTCGACAGAATAACCGTGCGCGCGTAAGAATAGCCGTAGATGATGGACAAATAATTCCTAGCGTAACAGAATTATTCAAATCAGCAGGATGGTATGAACGCGAAGTTTGGGATATGTACGGGATATTATTTTCTGGCAATAATGATCTGCGCCGTATTCTTACTGATTATGGCTTTGATGGCCATCCGCAGCGTAAGGATTTCCCGCTAACTGGCTATGTTGAACTTCGTTATGATAATGAGCAAAAACGCGTTGTTTATGAGCCTGTGAAGCTTGCGCAGGATTTCCGTAATTTCGATTATTTAAGCCCGTGGGAGGGCATGACAGATATGCAGCGTCAAGGTGATGATAAATCCTTTGTGCCAGAGCATGGCTGTCGTGATAAACAATCTAATGTAAAAGCCAATATAAAAGAGGGAGATACCAAAGATGCCTCTAACGGATGAAATTGACACTCCCGATGTTGTCGTGGCGCAAGAAACACATATAAAGCCATTTACTATGAATTTCGGGCCACAGCATCCTGCCGCTCATGGTGTTTTGCGCTTGGTACTTGAGATGGAGGGCGAGATCATAGAGCGCGCCGATCCGCATATTGGCCTGCTGCATCGTGGCACTGAAAAGCTGATTGAGTATAAGACTTACAATCAGGCGTTGCCGTATTTTGACCGCCTTGATTATGTTTGCCCGATGAATCAAGAACATGCTTTTGTGCTGGCTATAGAAAAGCTTTTGGGCGTTAGCGTTCCTCGCCGCGCTCAATATATCCGCGTATTATTCTCCGAGCTTGGCCGCGTACTAAATCATATTTTGAATATAACTACGTTCGCGCTTGATGTCGGCGCGATTACTCCTGCGCTTTGGGGGTTTGAAGAGCGTGAAAAAGCTATGGAATTTTATGAGCGCGTTTGCGGTGCGCGTATTCATGCGAATTATTTCCGTGCAGGCGGCGTGGCGAAGGATATGCCCGATGGCTTGGCCGAAGATATGCTGGAATGGTGCGATACTTTCCCCAAATTTTTGAATGATATCGAAAGCTTGCTGAATGAAAACCGTATCTTTAAGCAGCGCACAGTGGATATTGGCATTGTCTCGGCGGAAGATGCTCAAAATTTAGGCTTTACTGGTGCAATGCTTCGCGGCTCGGGTATCGCTTGGGATTTGCGTAAATCTCAACCTTATGAGGTTTATGATGAGCTGGAATTTGATATTCCCATTGGTAAAACAGGTGATTGCTATGCGCGTTATTTAGTGCGGATGGAGGAGATGAAACAATCTATCCATCTTATGAAGCAATGTCTGGCGAAAATGCCTTCGGGAGATGTTCGCTCTAATGATTATAAAATATCACCGCCGCCAAAATCAGAAATAAAAAATTCTATGGAGGCGTTGATTAATCACTTTAAGCATTATACAGAAGGCTTTCACGTTCCTGCGGGCGAGACTTACACCGCAATAGAAGCCCCCAAGGGTGAATTTGGTGTGTATCTGATTTCAGACGGAACAAACAAACCATATCGCTGCCGTATCCGCGCCCCAGGTTTTCCGCATTTGCAAGCTCTTGATTTCATGAGTAAAGGCCATCAGCTCGCAGATACCGTTGCTATTATCGGCTCACTAGATATTGTTTTTGGGGAGATTGATCGGTGAAGCTAGGGAAGAAATAATTACTTTTCCTGCGAAGGCAGGGATCTGGAAGTATTAAAGATAGAAGAAACTATGAAAAAACCATTTGATTTACATGCTGATTATCAGCCCGAGGATTTTGAATTTAACAAGAAGTTCAAAAAACCCGTAAAAGAAGCTATCGAACGCTATCCCGCGGGGCGGCAGCAATCTGCTGTTATGCCATTGCTTGATCTAGCGCAGCGTCAAGTGGCGGTAGAAGGCGCGGCGGCTAATCCCCTTTATGGTGGTTGGATTCCGCGTGCAGCGATGGATCATATCGCTGAAATACTTGATATGCAAAAAGTTAAGGTCTATGAGGTTGTTAGCTTTTATTCCATGTATAATACCGCTCCCGTTGGGAAATATCTTATCCAGTTTTGCTCTACAACGCCATGCTGGTTGCGGGGAAGTGATGCCATTATTAAGGCTGTAATAGAGCATTTGGGCGTTGGCGTTGGCGAGACTACGAATGACGGAAAATTCACACTTATGGAAGTTGAGTGCTTGGGCGCGTGCGTTAATGCGCCGATGGTTCAAATTAACGATGATTATTACGAGGATCTAACTCCTGATAATATGCGCGAGGTGCTTAATTCTCTGGCAGAAGATTTAAAGCCAACAATAGGATCACAAACTGGTCGCAGTGCTTCTATGCCATGCTCTGGCCCTACATGTTTAGAAAAACAGGCCAAGAAAGCAAAGGTGGTTTAGATGTTAAGTGATAAAGATAGAATATTCACAAATCTTTACGGCTGGGAGAGCTTTTCCCTAAAGGCGGCGCAAAAGCGCGGTGACTGGGATAATACGAAAGCTATCCTTAAAAAGGGGCGTGAGGGTATTATCGAGGAAATGAAGGCCTCTGGCTTGCGAGGGCGCGGTGGGGCAGGGTTTCCAACTGGTCTTAAATGGTCGTTTATGCCGAAAAAAGGCGATGGCCGCCCGCATTATCTGGTTATTAATGCCGATGAGTCAGAGCCGGGAACGTGTAAAGATCGCGATATCTTGCGCAATGATCCGCATAAACTTATCGAAGGTGCGCTTATTGCAGGCTTTGCTATGGGGGCGCACTGCGCATATATTTATGTGCGCGGCGAGTTTTATAATGAAAGCTCTAACCTTTGGAAAGCTATCCATGAAGCATATGATGCGGGCTTGCTCGGTAAGAATGCTGCTGGCTCTGGTTGGGATTTCGATATAATCGTCCATCGCGGCGCGGGCGCATATATTTGCGGCGAGGAAACCGCACTAATAGAATCTATAGAAGGTAAGAAGGGGCAACCGCGTAATAAACCGCCGTTTCCTGCTATGGCTGGCTTATATTCTTGCCCAACTACGGTTAATAATGTCGAGACTATCGCCGTTGTGCCAACGATATTACGTCGCGGCGGAGCGTGGTTTGCAGGGCTTGGTAATGATGAGAAAAATGCAGGAACTAAGCTGTTTTGTATTTCAGGACATGTAGAAAACCCATGCAATGTCGAGGAAGAAATGGGCATTCCTTTGCGCGACCTTATCGAAAAACATGCGGGCGGCGTTCGTGGTGGTTGGGATAATTTGCTGGCAATAATTCCAGGCGGTTCATCTACGCCGATGCTGGCAAAAGATGTGTGTGATAGCGTCCGTATGGATTTTGATTCCCTACGTGAGGTTGGCACAGGCCTTGGCACGGCGGGAGTTATTGTGATGGATAAATCCACTGATATTATTGAGGCTATTGCGCGTTTGTCGCATTTCTATATGCATGAAAGTTGCGGGCAATGCACTCCGTGTCGTGAGGGAACGGGCTGGATTTACCGAATTATGAAGCGCATGGTAGCGGGAAATGCTAGTGTTGATGAAATTGACCAACTCTTTGAGATTACAAAGGAAATTGAGGGTAAGACTATTTGCGCTCTTGGTGACGCGGCGGCGTGGCCAGTTCAAGGCCTAATCAAAAACTTCCGCCATGAGATGGAACATAGAATTCTTAAATACCGTAAAAATGCAGCTTAAACTTGCTATAACGCACTGCTTTGAGTATAATGTAGTATTATATAACGGTGAAATTAATATGGTTGGGAAATAAAAGTGGCTAATAAAAATTTTAAGGCAGGTCTGTATCATAGTGCGGCTGCTGGTGTGCTTAGTTTAGCGTGTATTTATGGCAGTGCTACTGGTGTAGGGAAGATATATAATAACGCCTCTGACAGCCAAGATCGTATAGTTCAAAAAATTAAAGATAAAAAAGATGAAATGATCCCTATTGATTATTCAACTGAAAAAAGCCGAGAAGCGGCTTCCAAAGCTGAATTGTCTCAATCTATGCAAAATTGGGGGCATTTGGGCGGGACTTTAGCTTCGGGACTTCTTGCATTTGGTTTTGGCCGTAAAGCCTCAAATCGTTTTGATGCAGCAAGTATTGATAAATACAACGAGGATAATGATCGTCCAGTTACTAGGCTTAGCCAAGCTGAATTGAACGAGTCGCATGCTAACTATGCTAAAGGTGGAAACTTGGAAGCTCTCTACGCTAGTCACGATACATCAAAACAAGAGCCTAGCTAAAATACTTAGCTGCATTCTTAAAAATTTGAATACCTTCTGATTCTTCAGCTAATTCTATGCCGTCGCGCTGTGCTTGGTCTTTCATTTCATGGTAATCATCACGTTGCCAGCTGAACATTGCGCGTTCGGGATGAGGCATAATCGCAAGCACTCGGCCAGTTTTATCTGTCATAGCGGCAATATCGTTTATTGAGCCGTTAGGATTCGCTGGAAATTCGCCATTTGCGGGGTTGCCATCTTCATTTATATATTGAGCGGCGATTTGCCCGTTATTTTCCAAAGCTTTTAACGTATAACCTTCCATCATGAAGCGGCCTTCGCCGTGTGCTACGGGGATGTGCAGGCTGTTAATATCTTTAAGCCACGGTGAGTTGCTCTCGACTTTTACATCAATCCATCTACATTGGTAACGCGCAGAGGAGTTATAAGTAACAGCTACATCACGCTCACCATAGTTATTGAGCGCAGGGACAAGCCCGAGGTTAACTAATATCTGACAACCATTACATATGCCTATTGTAAGCGTATTGCGCTCTACAAATGCTTTTAGTTCATCCCAAATGGCTAGTTTCATTTTTTGCGCGAACGCATTGCCTGATCCTGTGTCATCACCGTAGGAAAAACCACCTGGTATTGCGAGGATTTGATGCTTGTCCAACATTTTAGGGTTTTCTATTAAGTCATTGATATGAATAATGTTTCCGTCAACGCCGCAATGGTTAAATGCATGAAGAGTTTCTTCCTCACAATTCAAGCCATAGCCACTTAATATTATTACTTTTGCATTGCTCATATTAATAATCCTTTATGTGTTTTACTACCAACCAGTATCATTAATTTTGGAAATAAACTTTTTAGCTTGTTGTTTCATTGCATCACTAAGCTCTTCACTTTTTAAAAGTTCTTGAAGGTTGTGCCTAAGTGCCATTACAATTTCTCCACCCGTGCTCCCTTTTTCTATTGCATCAAGTAATTTTGATGAATATTTTAGAAAGCCAAGGGTTTCTAATTGTTTGGCATATTTCCGAATTTCTAAATAAAAATCAGACATATTAGTAATCCCTCAATGTTGCCTTATAGGCTTCATCTAATGCTTTAATATCAAGCTTTAACACACCCCGAATAAATAGATTTTCACTATAAGCTACGCTGCCGATATAGTGACAATCTTCGAATCCCTTAAAATTGCGCTCAAAGTTTTTCTTATTCTTTGGTGAAACCGTAACGACAATGCGCCCTGTGCTTTCTGAGAACAGCATTTTATCAGCTCGCAAATCAAAGCCTGATAAATCTATATCAAGCCCAAATCCGCCTGCAATTGCTTTTTTAGCGAGTGTCACACCAAGCCCGCCATAACCAACGGCTAGTGCAGATGATATCAGGCGATCACGGCTGGCGCGGGCATATAATTTATACAGGCGCAAATTCTGGTGAGAATCCGTTTCGGGAACATTATTTCCCAAATATCCAAGCTCGTCATAATATTCGGATGCGCCAAGCTCGTCCTTGGTTGCGCCGAGTATATAAACGCTGTCACCTGCGGCTTTTGGCG
>JAMONE010000076.1 GCA_027066695.1 Micavibrio sp.
CTATGGCTAGCAATATCAGGAATATCCATAAACTCCAATATCCGCGCTTATTAGCTCGGAATTGCGAAAGCCTGCGTTGTGTGATTGGTGATATGCTCATAAACATACTATATAAAATAAATTGAGAAAGAAAAAGCTTTTATAGTTTCTTGTTTCTAATCATTTTCTGGTAGTCGTAAACCGTGTTCATTAACAACGTTTTCGTTTGACATAGGTGTTATTTCTTCTTGTATAGGTTCTTGTGAATTGTCAGATTCAAAAAAGTTGGAATTTGTAGCAATATCTTTAACCGTCAAAAATGCGGCTAGTAAAACACCGGCTGTTCCAGAAGCAATGGCTAATTTCGATTTTAAGTCTGGCATTTTTAACATCCTTCGTTGATTTATGAAGAGTATATAGATTTTATTATAATACGTCAAATTTATATAAAACAATTTGCATATGCATCTCCGTTTATACGGAGATGCTATATTTGGTTGGTTTAACATCACCCACCTCGACTTTCGAAGTCAATGCGTGGGTCGATCCAGACATAGACTATATCGCGGATAAGATGCATTACTAGGCTCATGAGGGTGAAGATATAGAGTGTGCCGAGGACTACGGGGTAATCGCGGTTTATTATGCTCTCATAACCCAATAGCCCCATGCCGTCGAGCGAGAATATTACCTCTATTAATAGGGATGAAGTAAAGAATATAGCAACGAACGCGGCGGGAAAGCCTGCTATCACAATCAGCATAGCATTGCGGAATACATGCCCGTATAGCACTTGGTTTTCCGATAAGCCCTTGGCGCGTGCGGTCAAAACATATTGCTTGCCGATCTCGTCCATGAATGAGTTCTTGCTAAGCATTGTTAGGGAGGCAAAGCCGCTAACTACCATTGCGGCGATCGGCAATACCATGTGCCAAGCATAATCGAGCGCGGCTTGCGCCATACTCATATCCTCCCACCCATCAGAGGTAAGCCCGCGCAAAGGGAAGATATCCCAATACCGCCCGCCCGCAAACATCACGATTAGCAATATCGCAAACATGAATGAGGGAATAGCATAGCCGATAAACACCGCCGCGCTTGTCCATATATCAAAATGCGAGCCGTCACGCACTGCTTTTTTAATACCAAGCGGTATGGATATCAGATATATAATCAGCGTAGACCACAGCCCGAGCGATATCGACACAGGCATTTTCTCCAGCACAAGATCAATAACGCCAACATCACGGTAATAGCTATCCCCGAGATTAAAGGTGAGGTAGTTTTTTATCATAATGAAAAAGCGAATATGGGCGGGCTTATCAAAGCCGTACATGGCTTCTAGCTCTGCTATAAACTCAGGGTCAAGCCCTTGTGCGCCTTTATAGGTGGAGTTTGAGCTAGTATTGACAGAGCCAATATCGCTGCCCCCGCCGCTAATACGCGCAGTCGCGGACGCTCCATGGCCTTGAAGCTGCGCTATCATTTTCTCGACAGGACCACCTGGGACAAATTGAATAATCACAAAGCTAATCAGCATAATGCCGAGCAGGGTAGGGATCATTAATAATAGACGTTTAAAGATATATGCTAACATGTTTACTATGATAGGAATGATAAGCTCTTAAGTCTACTGGCAAAATACAGATGTTCCCAACTTAATGAAAAAGTGATTTGCTTCAGCAAATTGTACCGAGCAAGTGCGAGGCGTTCGTTAGAACGTGAATATTAATGCACCATTTTTGATTGCTCGATACCGCTTTGACGGTTAAAGGCTTCGAAGGCTGAGGGTGTGTCGATTTCAACAAATCCATCATCCATAAAGACAGAGCCCATATCTTCGAGCAGGCGTGATTCTTGCTCTTCCAGAAATGCCATGCGTTTTTTAGCTGAAACATTATAAGCGCGCATCAAGGTTTTCTCACGCAATTCATCGCGGCCAAGTATCTTTGCGATATATGCTTTATTGCTTAAAATATCAATATTTTCAGGGTCAATGCGTAACGCTTTATCGGCAATGTTAAGGGCTTCTTCCTCGCGGTTAAGGTTGGTTAGGGCAAAGCCTTTGTTCAGCAAGGCATTCATGTTATTTGGATCATTTTTAAGAACCGCATTTTCTCTTTCGAGGATTTCCTCATATTCTTGTTTTAAATGCTGGATAAATGCTTTTTGAAACAAGAGCTTATCATCGTCAGGATTTTCAACCAATTGCTGATTTATAAGTATTTCAGCTTCCTTGTAAAAGCCGTCAACAATCATGATGTCAATATCATCATCACTATTATAGGGGTCATAGCCATCCATAGAATCAGGATTAACGAAATAGTGGCAGTCAGGGTTATTCATGAATGTCATAAGATCATAAGCAAGGCGCGCGCGCATTGATCCATCATCCACCTTTACATGATTTAGTGGGTGCGAATACTTAAATTTTTCTGAAGGCGCACTACTGGCGTAGATCTCTTCTGGTAGCATTGTAACAACCCCTGTTGTTTTGTTATGTTTACTTGCTCTTTTACTCAAGTGGCTTTTTACCTTAAAGAGATAGTACCGCTTTTGGAGGGTGAAATCAAGCGAATTACAAATTTTTATTCCCGCTTTTGGTTATGGCTTTATATTCCAGTCTACAACCCGCCAATTCCCTTGGCTTAGCTCTAAAACTCCAAATGCACCAGTGGATAGTTTTATCGAATGTTCATTTGTAAATTTATCAAAATCACCTGTTATATGCGGAGCGAATCGAGCGATTCCATTTGAGGTAACAACAAGTATTACTTCGCTGATATCCATTACATTATTTGTAATTTCATCATGGGTTTTTGATATTTGCTTTGAAAAATCAATCCAGTTTTGAATAATTTCCTTAGGGTTAGCATCCCAGCCATTTGGCACAATTGCATGTTTGTCCCAATCGTCTATGGCTTGTTTGCCGATGCGCGAGATCACCTTATCCTCACTTTGGTTTTCGTCTTCGCCATAGTCGATTTCATTAAATATATCAAGGGCATAAGCATGTTCTTTAATGCCCATAGCTGCCGATGCAAACTTTGCTGTTTCTTTTGTGCGCATAAGTGATGAGCTATATATAACATCAGGTATTAAGCCACGTTCTTTCAGGCAAAGCCCAAGCGCAGTTGCTTGCTTACGGCCTTTTTCAACAAGAGGCATATCGGTTCTCGCGCCAACGCGGGTAAGGGTTTGCCCTTGGTTAAATGTATTGCCATGTCGCGCAATAACGAGCTTAGTCATAAAGGCTCGCCAAATTTTTTGAGGAATTTTTCCGCGCGTTTGATGTCTTGCGGGCTGTCTATTCCTGATTGGATCATGCCTTCGCTAATTTCGATTTCAACGGTGCTTATACGGATATTATTTTCTAACATTCTTAGCTGCTCTAGCCCTTCAAGATGCTCGTAATTGCTTTGTGGTAGCGAGCAGAATTTTTCCAGTATATCCGATCTAAAACCATAAAGCCCTATATGTTGATATATGGGGGAGATAGGGCTTTGCGCCCTTAAGCCCTTTTCCTTACGTATTGCAGGGATAATGTTTTTAGAGAACCAAAGAGCCTGCTTATCCTTATTTATAATTGCCGTAGTGCCACTAAAGGGAGTTTTTTCCTTTGCTTTACGCAGGCGATCCAAGTCATTCCAGCTAAGCTTGTGAACTGGCGTTATCACTTGTGAATTGGGGTTTTCTTTGAAAGCATCAAATATCTTTTGTATAACCGATGGCGGAGTGAACGGCGCGTCACCTTGTAGATTTATGATGAAATCAGGCCATTGATCGAGTTGCCTTATCGCCGATAAAACGCGGTCAGAGCCAGTAAGGCAGCTAGCAGGAGTACTTATACATGCAAGGCCTAGCTCGCTTGCGTGATCGGCAATGCGTTTATCTTCGGTGGTTATGAATATATCAATATTATCATAGGGCTGCGCTGCTTTTTGAGCAACCTCGCTTACGCGCTGTAGCATAGATTTCCCGCGTATCATCGCCAGCGGTTTACCTGGAAATCTTGTTGAGCCGTAGCGGGCGGGAATTGCAATTGCTAACCGCATTTAATTCATCCATCTATTCATCTGGAGCATTGTTATTCGCTCGTTACGTACAGCTTGTATGCTGCCTCACTCATGCCTTGTCCAGATAAAGATATGAATGAATTGTTGTTTACTTTAATTCATTAGCCCACCAAGTTTGCGTAATATTTGGGCTGTTTCCTGATAAAGTATCAGGGCGTTTAATATTGTTCCAATATGCAATGCGCCATTTTGGGAAATGCCACATCGGTATAACATAATGCCTATTAAGCAAGATACGATCAAGTGCGTGAGTCTTTGTTACAAGGTCATCGCGTGATGATGCGCGAATTATGCCTTCGATAAGTCCATCAATTACAGGGTCTTTTATGCCTATATAATTGCGAGAGCCTTGGATATCAGCCTTTGCAGAAGCCCAATAATCGCGCTGTTCATTACCAGGGGATGATGATTGCCCCAATCCTGCGATGATAATATCATAGTCAAATCTATCTACGCGGCGTTGAAATCCTGCGGTATCGACAACGCGAAATCTGGCTTTTGCACCGATACGCTTAAGGTTTTTGACGAATGGAAGCACCCAACGCTCATATACTGGCGAGTAGTGCAGTATCGTAAACTCAAGAAATTGTTTATCACCATTTTTCAATATTTTATAGCGAATACCTTCGGCATTTATGTTAGTAAAGCCTGCTTTTTTAAGCATAGCTACTGCCTTGCGTAAGTTATCGCGGTTGCTGCCCGAGCCATCAGTAACTGGGGCTTTATACGTGGTTGTGAATATGGATGGCGGGATTTTATCGCGGATTGGCTCTAATATTGCAAGCTCTCCCTTGGAGGGAAGGCCAGTTGATGCTAGCTCGGAATTTTCAAAAAAGCTGTTTGTGCGCACATAATCACCATAGGCAAATTGCTTGTTCGCCCATTCAAAATCATAAGCATAAGCCAGAGCCTCGCGTAGATTTATATCCTGAAAAAGCGGCTTACGGATATTATAGATAAAGGCTTGCATTCCCGCGGGGCGAGTATGGTTAAGCTCCTCCTTATTAAGGCGTTTGGCTTTTTCTGTCGGGATATTATATTTTTCTTTCCATGTCTTGGCTGTGCCTTCCATTTTCACGTCATAATCACCAGAGAGAAAAGCTTCGTGAGCAACATTCTCATCACGATAATAATCATAAATGATTTTATCAAAGTTATTCATACCCTTGAAAAAGGCAAGATCCTTACCCCACCAGTCAGGATTTCTTACATATTCAATAGAGCGACCAGTAGTGACTTTGCCAATTTTATATGCGCCGCTGCCAAGTGGAGGTTCTAGCGTAGTTTTGTTAAAGTTTTTACCTTCTTGCGTCCAATAATGCTTTGGCAAGATGGGCAGCTCTGCAATTATAAGGGGCAGCTCTGCATTGCCCGTTACCGAAAATTCAAACTTCACTTCTTTATCTGATATAGCGGTAACAGATTTAACATCACCCCAATATGCTTTATAAAATGGCTGCCCGCTGTTGGTTAAAACGTCGAATGTCCAGATAACATCTGCGGCAGTTATTGGCATACCATCATGCCAGCGAGCCTCCTCGCGCAGGTTAAATGATACCCATGAGCGATCTTGTGCAATAGTTATATCCTTGGCAATTATCCCGTAAAGCGAGAATGGCTCATCAGATGAATTTTGCATTAAGCTCTCATATAAAAGGCCAGAGCGCAGGAAATTCAGACCGCCTGCGGGATGCCCTTTGATAATGAACGGATTGAGCGAATCGAATGTGCCGATAACATGCTGCTTTAGCGTACCGCCTTTTGGCGCATCGGGGTTAACATAGTCCAAATGCTTGAAATCAGCGGCGTATTTTGGCTCACCATGCAGCGCAACTGCGTGTTGTTTTACCACGTCCGCCATAACAGGCGAGGAGATAAACACAATAAATAATGCAATATATAAAGCTTTAAGGCGCATGTTTGAGTATCCTTTATTATTATCTAATAAATTAGTAATTCCAGTTTAAAGTAAGACACTAATCGTCATTGCGAGGAGTTTTTGCGATGTGGCAATCTAGCGTCCACAAAGAGGTGCTGTAGATCGCCGCGCCTATGGCTCGCGATGACGGTCATATTGTTAGTCCAAGCTACTATATCAAGGTGCCTATTAAAGTCACGCATAAATTTGCCCCCCTTTTAAACAAGCGTTAAAAGAGGGGCTATCACTGGAGTTTGGGTGAGGTTTTATTGAGGGTGTGTGGTGTAAACTCCAGAGAAATCGGGGCGGCCAAATAAAAATCCTTGGCCATATTTTATGTCATAATCTAAAAGCTCTAACAGATCATTGTCATTTTCTATTTTTTCAACAATCAGGTTGATATTATAGCTTTCAAGATTTTGTTTTTGGCTTAATATCTCGCGGTATCCTTGTTCTGTTTTGCCATTATTAATTAGTGTTTGTGCATTTATTTTCACAAAACGAACATTAAGCTCCCTTAATTGCTCAAGATCAGAGGGAATCTCTCTCGCATGGTCGATAGAAAATCGGCAGCCAACCTTTGCAAGCTCGTTTAATATTTTCTTCTCCGCAGGTGATAATAGTAAGAAATCATTGTGATGCATTTCAAATATAAGGGTGTGGGCGACTTTTTTATGTCGGGATAACAAAAATACGAGGTTATCCATGAACTCCTTATTGCGCAGAGTAAACGGCTTTATATTGATGAAGTAGGAAACAAGGCGGCTCACTCTGTTTTGCTGCTTTTTCAGTATTTTCAGGCAATGCGTCAGTAGTAATGTATCAAGGCCAGAAATAATATGCTCCTCATTAGCTAGCTCGATATAATCTTTCGCAGGGATATATAGCCCTGGTTTTATGCGCAAGCGGCCAAAAAACTCATAAAATGCTAGATGCCGTTGGGGTAGCGTAACTAAGGGCTGCATGAATAAATCAATATGCTGCATTTCTATGGCATGGTGCAGCCTTTCGCGGATGACCATTTCTGATATTTCACTGTCATGTAAAACCAGTGGAGGGTAAGCATTTACCTGCGCTTGCTCGTTAGTTATCTGGTTATTTACCTCGTTATTTACAATATAATCGGGGGCAAGGAATGCTGGAATAATGTCTGTTCCACTATTATGTGATTTGCTTAATGCTTGTTTTCCATCCATATTCATCTCTCCTGACTTTTATTATTGTCAGAATGATACGCAAAATTTAGGCCAGATTACTTATTGTCAGAGCCAACAGCGTCGCTGATAGAGCTAAACCCATCCTTTTGCATTAGAGCCAGCAGGCCTTCATTGATGTTTTTGGCGATCTCTGGCCCTTCATAGACCATTCCAGTGTAAAGCTGCACTAAAGCCGCGCCAGCCTTGATTTTTTCATAGGCATGTTCTGCTGTAGAAATGCCGCCAACCCCAATAATCGGTAGTTTTCCCTCGGTGAGTTTATAGAAATTACGGATGATATCAGTGGATTTGTCCCTCACATGATTGCCGCTTAACCCGCCTTTTTGTTTCGCGAAATCTTGCGGCAGGCTTTGCGGCCTATCAAGTGTAGTATTGGACAAAATTACCCCGTCAACTTTGGTTTTAAGCAATGTCTCGGCAATTTCTGCCTGTTGTTGCTCTGATAAATCGGGCGCAAGCTTTACCAGTAGGGCAGGCGGTTTTTCAGTGCCACAAGCGTTATCACGCGCTGCCATCATCTTTGTTAGCAGCTCAAACAGCACATCTTTTTGCTGTAAATCGCGAAGTCCCGCCGTATTAGGAGAGGATATATTAACCGTTAAGTAATCAGCAATCGGCGCAAGCTCGCTTATCAAAGCGCAGTAATCCTCAGCTGGCTCGCTTTGGTCTTTATTCATGCCGATATTAATTCCAACAACGCCATCAGGGCGATTGTGAGAGCTTAAAAACTTATAGATATTAGGCTTAAACACGCGCAAGCCCCCATTTGGAAAGCCCATGCGATTGATAACAGAGCCGCTTTCAGGATCGCGGAAAATGCGGGGCTTGGGATTACCACTTTGCGGTTTTGGCGTGACTGTTCCAACTTCGGTAAAGCCAAATCCAAGCCTTAATATCGGCGCGATTACTTCCGCATTTTTATCAAATCCAGCCGCCATACCCACAGGATTAGGGAAGGTTAGGGCGAATATATCTTGCTCTAGTTTGGTTGATTTAACAACGCTGCATGGCCGCATAGCACCAGTTTTTAGCGCGGTAATAGTCATTTTATGCGTAAGCTCAGGGTCGATTTTGAAAATAGCAGGGCGCACATATTTATATAGGCAGAGCATTAAGTTAGTCTTTCATGTGTTTGAAACCAGTAATCATATAGGTAAATCCAGTGATAAGCGTCAATATGGTGGCAACGCTAAGCAGGATTAAGCCAAGCTCCAGCGCATAAGGGGAATATCCGCCGATAATCAAAAAGCCAAGGCTTAACATTTGAGTAGCGGTTTTGTACTTGGCGAGCTTGCTAACTGGTACTTTTATTCCCTTAGGCCCTAAAAATTCGCGCAAGCCTGATACCATGAATTCCCGCGCAAATATTAGGATTATCAGTATTATCCATGTGCCTTCAATTCGCCCAAAAGCGATTAATAATATCATAAGGGATGAGACAAATATCTTATCAGATACAGGATCAAGGAAAGTCCCAAAGTCACTGATTTGATTGAGTTTACGCGCAATATAGCCATCAAAGAAATCTGTCATTGCCGCCACAGCATAAACCAACAAACAAAGCCAAGCCGCAAACCCTCCCCATGAGCTTTCTGCAAAGAACAGCGCAATAATGATCGGCAGTAATAACAGCCGCGCCACGGTTAGGATATTAGCAATATTGTTTTTGATTAGGTCATTCATCATAGTTACAAGTTACAAGACTATCTCATATAAAGCAATGACGAGGATTTTATAGAACCCTTACGCAAAATTATAAAAATAACAAAACCCCATCAATAATAGCATCCCCGACTTGATCGGGGATCTCGCTAACATATTGATATTTATGGATCTCCTCTTTCGAGGAGATGCTATGGTTAGGTTGTAAGGTTTTTTAAACAAGTTTTAAGAACTCTTATAACTACCTTCTCGTAACTACCTACCCATTCGCAGCCTTCTTATCATCGTCGCTAGGCTCACGTAGGACATAGCCTCTGCCCCATACAGTTTCGATATAGTTTGTGCCATCCGTTGCATCCGCTAGTTTTTTACGTAGCTTACAGATAAATACATCGATAATCTTAACCTCTGGCTCGTCCATACCGCCATAAAGATGGTTCAGGAACATTTCTTTGGTCAATGTAGAGCCTTTACGCAAGGATAGTAGCTCAAGGATAGCATATTCCTTACCTGTCAGATGTAGCGGCTTTCCCGCAGCTTCGATAGTGCGGCTATCAAGATTAACTTTGATATCGCCAGTCTCTATAATGCTTTGCGCATGCCCTTGAGAGCGGCGGACAATGGCTTGAATACGCGCTACTAGCTCGCGCTTATCAAATGGCTTGGTCAGGTAATCATCCGCGCCAAATCCAAGGCCTTTCAGCTTATCATCAAGAGAGTTAAGCCCCGATAGAATAAGGATAGGGGTTTCCACCTTTGCTGCGCGGAACGCTTTTAAAACGTCATAGCCATCCATATCAGGCAACATTAGATCAAGTATAATGATGTCATATTCATATACCTTCCCAAGGTCAAGGCCATCTTCACCAAGGTCGGTTACATCAATTATATAACCTTCAGATTTAAGCATAAGCTCAATACTTTTGGCTGTTGAACTATCGTCTTCTACTAGTAAAACGCGCATAAATTTTCCTTTATAATGGTAAATCACATATTAAAGGCGTTAACCTTTATTAACACATGTTAACAAATTTTTAAAAACTTAACAAATTCTTTAACGAATTATATGTGTTTTTATTGATAATGAGGTTATTGTAGAGCTATGGATAGGTTATTCAAACAAGTTGAGCATGCCGTTAGCGCACTTCCCGATCAAGAGCGATTTGGGCGGGTGACAAAGATTCTCGGGCTTTTAGTAGAGATTGCAGGCTTTGGCGATAGCTTGACTATTGGCTCTATGGTGCATTTACGACCATCTAATGATATTGATATTCCTTGCGAAGTTATCGGATTTCGTGACGGGCAGGCACTTCTTATGCCGTTTGGCACATTAGAGGGGGTTGGCCTTGGCTGTAAGGCATTCATCCAGCAACGCGCACCGTCGATTAATCCGTGTGATAAATGGCTTGGGCGTGTGATTAACGGCATGGCACAGCCAATTGATGGCAAGGGCAAGCTCATACATGGCACTATTCCTGCGCTATTAAAGAATAAACCGCCTGCGCCGCATTCGCGCCAGCGTTTGGGTAAGCAGCTAGACCTTGGCGTGCGCCCTGTTAATACATTTCTTGCCACCTGTCAGGGGCAGCGAATGGGGATATTTTCTGGCTCTGGCGTGGGTAAATCTGTGTTGCTCTCGATGATGGCTAAATATACCGAAGCTGATGTTTCTATCATTGGGCTTGTGGGTGAGCGTGGCCGCGAGGTTCAAGAATTTATCGAAGATGATCTTGGTGAGGAAGGCTTGGCGCGATCTGTCGTGGTAGTCGCAACGGGCGATGAGCCTGCGCTTATGCGTCGTCAGGCGGCTTATACTACATTGGCTTTGGCCGAGTATTTCCGTGATCAGGGCAAGCAGGTTTTATGCTTGATCGATTCGCTAACACGTTTTGCCATGGCACAGCGCGAGATAGGGCTTAGCGCGGGTGAGCCGCCAACATCGAAGGGCTATCCCCCAACAACTTTTGGCGAGCTTGCAAGATTGATGGAACGCGCAGGGCCGGGCGCACCAAATATGGGCTCTATAACAGGGCTGTTTTCAGTGCTGGTTGAGGGCGACGATCATAACGAGCCGATATCAGACGCAGTTCGCGGGCTTGTCGATGGTCACATCGTTATGGAGCGAAGCATCGCTGATCGCGGGCGTTATCCCGCTATTAACGTGCTGAAATCTGTCTCCCGCTCACTTCCCGCAGCGATAACACAAGAGCAAAATGATATCCTGCGCGCCGCCAAACAGGTTATTTCCACTTATGAGGATATGGCCGAGCTTATCCGCCTTGGCGCATATCGTAAGGGCAGCGACCCCGATGTTGATCAAGCTATCTTGCTCTATCCGTATATTGAGGAATTTCTTAGCCAAGATAAAGACGATCACTCAACCATCGAAGAAGGCTTCATCCGCCTAGCCACCATCCTACAAGTACCGTATAGTGGGGGGTAGGTTAAATGGCTGATCTAGCACCACTAATCCGCGTCCGTAAGCATGATATAGAGCAAAAGCAAAAGACTCTGGCCGAGCTTTATCGTCAAGCCGAAGCTCTAAAAGATCAGCGCGATGCGCTCGAAACTCAATTAGCAATAGAGGCTGAAAAAACCAAGGATATGGGAGAGGAAATGCTCGGCTTTTTTGAGCCATATGCCATATCTACGCGCGCGCAAGTTGAGAAAATTGATGGTGATCGTCAAAAGATGGAATCAATCATAAAAATGGCGCAAAATGATATGCGCGATGCCTTTGCCGAGCTTAAAAAGATTGAAATTATAGATGAACGCCGCGCCGAAGAAGCTCTCGCTGCGCTAGATAAAAAAGATGCAGACGAACTAGATGAAATCGCTATCGACGCTTTTCGACGGGATGAGGATTGAATTTGTCTTTCTAACATTTAACTTTTCTGCTACAGATTGTTTTGCTGATAGTGTAGGGATCGGCAGGGGCGTTTCATCCTCGTTTTCACGGATAAACCGTGTAATGACAATTTTATACTATTATTAACCTAAGCTACTATAACTTGAATTAAAAATAATACAGTGTCATTTCGAACGATTGTATAGCAAGAGGAGAAATCTTATCAAGTGGCAACATGTAAGATCTCTCCATTAGCATGTTCGAGATGACACGTGCCGTTATATTATTTTGCAGGATTATTTGAATATGATGGATGTGCGTGATTAAACATCCATCAAGAATCTGCCTTCTTTGCACCTCAAATAAATTTGACACTACTACTTAAGTACATGTACAATAACAGGTACATATGAAGGAGGACGTTATGGATATAATAAGTTACACATCTTTTAGGCAAAATTTGGCTTGTACTTTGGACAAGGTTAATGAAAATCATGTGCCTATTATGGTTACTCGGCAAAATGGTGAGCCGGCAATTGTTATGTCTGTTCAAGACTTTAAGTCTTATGAAGAAACGGCATATTTAATGGCTAGCCCTAAAAATGCAGAGCGTTTAAATGCTTCTATTGCAGAGATAGAAGGCGATAAAATTTCTCAACATGATATTATTGATGAATGATTATTTCATGGTCTAAAAATGCTTGGGAAGATTATCTATACTGGCAAGCGACAGATAAACGCATGCTTAAGCGCGTTAATCTGCTTATAAAGGATATTACTCGCCATCCCTTCGAAGGTGTTGGAAGTCCTGAGCCTTTAAAACATAACTGGTCAGGATATTGGTCGCGGCGTATAGATAAAGAACACCGACTTATATATAAGATGTCAGATATGCAAATTATTATTGCGGGGTGTCGTTACCACTATTAAACATCCCTCAAAAATTCTGATTTTGCATTGGCGGTGATATTAACCCATTGCTCGGGGTTGTCTTGAAAGGCCAGCTCGCCCGTGAATGTGGTTTCATCGAGTGCGGCTTTATATTTTTGGCGCATTTCCATTTTCATGGCTGCGCTGAAAGATTGTTCGGTTCGTAGGATTAAATCGAGCCTGCCTGCGCCGTCAGGATCACCCACAAACAATCCGTCAAGCTGTATTTTTCCCATTTGGCTTAAGTTCAAATTCATAACAAAACGGGTTTTGGAAGCCCTTTCATTTTCGTGTTCAGAGCCATCTTGGCTGCCTTCTTTTCGGTAATGAATAACGGATTTATGTATTTCATCTTGCCATGCCAAGGGAAGCGATAGCGAACGCCATTCTTGCGTGTTATCGTTGCTCATGCGATTAAGTGCGGAAAATTCGCCGCCAAGGCGAGTTATAAGCTCGGACTTTCCTGCTTGCTTAAGTAGCTCTATAGCTTTGCCGCCAAGCCAGCTCTGCACATCGCCGCTTCGCATAGCTGCAAGAAAAAACAACGCCGCCGAGCCAAGCTGAACGGGGGCGGCAGGGTTTGGCATTATATTGCTGAAAGCTTTGGTCACTGCGGGATTTACCTGCGCTAGAGCTTGTGTTATCTCTTGCATAATCGGCCAGATATCAGGGCTTACAAAGCTGTTATGCCCGATTATAATTTGCGCAGTTATCGGCGTTATATTAGTGCTTTTGGTGATGTTAAGCTCAATTTGCGTGCCTAAGGGGATGTCCTCAATGGGTATTTGCAGGGCATAATGTTGCTCACCATGGTTTTGCGGCAGAGTTATTTTTAGTACAGGAAAGTTCTTATCCTGCGTAAAGCCAGCTAGAACCGCGCGCACATCGCCTGCGCGTTCATTAGGCTGAGTGTAGCTCTCGCCATGTTCAATTTGTGCAAATGGATGGGTTATATTACTTATCTTTATTTGCGTAAACGCGCTTGGTGCAGGTGTTTCAAGCGATATAGAGCTTATAGCTATCGGCGCATAAGCAGGGCTTGCGATGCTTTGGGTAAGTATAAAGCGCAGCGGCATTTCAGTTTTTGGCTGCGTCATTTTAAACGCTGCGCCAATATCTTTGTTATCGGCATTTGACGCGGGCAGGGCAAATATTTCCAATATCGATGGAGTAGGGAGTTTATTCAAATCCTGCGTTAAATTAATTACCGATGATCCGATATTTTGTTCTATCGAAAAAATCATTGTGAGATTAGCTTTTGTATCGATTATATCAATATAAGGATTTGTGAGTTTTTGAACTAATTGTGGGGTTAGTAAATCGACTTTTATCAAATCTTGTGTGATTAATTCTTGCGCGGATAGATTTTGCGGCTGCGCTATTTTCGGTAGAGCCTGCGTTAGGTTTGGCGATTGTATTTGCTGCCCCGTAATT
>JAMONE010000077.1 GCA_027066695.1 Micavibrio sp.
CAAGCTTATCGGGGCAAACCCCGTTTGCGCTTGCTTGCCGCGTATCTGCGCCATTAATGGGCAACAGAACGTTATGAATTTAATAGGTCCTGACCCTAAACCAGCGCAAACACCGCATCAATTTCAACAGCAACGCCGAGTGGTAAAACATTTGCGCCAACGGCAAAACGTGCATGCTTACCAGCATCGCCCATAACATCCGCTATTAAATTTGATGCACCGTTAATTACCAAGGGCTGATCAGTAAAGCCCGAAACACAATTCACAAAGCCACCAAGCTTTACGCAACGCGCAATCTTTGACCAATCACCATCAACCGCATCATTAACTTGCGCAAGAATATTCAACGCGCAAGCCTGCGCCGCCGCTACACCTTGCTCAACGCTTAAATCTTCACCGACGCGGCCTAAATGCATCTTCTCACCATTCAAAAAAGGGATTTGTCCCGATATAAAAATATGCTTACCAGATATAACATATGGTACATAATTCGCCGCAGGAGCGGCCACAGCGGGCAGCTCAAACCCTAGTTCTTTAAGTTTTATTTGAATATTCATGTTTTTCCCCTTTTAGATAATATAAATCCCTGCCATAATTGCGCAGTAATGTAAATCCGCAAAAGAAAATAAGGACTATTAGAATTATGGGATTATTAAACTTTTTAGGTGTTTTGTCACCAGCTCATATCTCGTTATTTACGCTTAAATCACGCGGTAAAAAAATTGGCACTGATTATCTTGGTAATAAATATTACGAGGCTGCGCCAATCAAAGGATACAAACGTATGCGCAGATGGGTGATCTATAAAGGCCGCCCCGATGCTAGTTATGTCCCACCTGAATGGCATGGATGGCTGCATCATCAAAGCGATACAGTGCCAAGCGCAGATGGCCTTTCATACCGCCAATCTTGGCAAAAGCCACATCAGCCAAATTTAACAGGTACAAATCAAGCATATAGACCAAGCGGTCATATTCTTTCGGGCGCTAAACGCAAAAAAGTATCTAGTGATTACGAGGCATGGACACCCTCTAAATAAAATGGCTAAATAAAATGGCTAAGTAAGATGGCTAAATAAAACAGCTAAATTAAAGTATCTAAATAATTGCACGACCTTATAACTCGTGTTACCTAAATAATGTACAAACTTATAAATATAAAGAGTAAGAAATGAAACGCAGCATCGCAGAAACAATATTAGGCGCACTTGTTATAGTTCTGGCCGGTCTTTTTTTAACATACAGCTTAAAAGTTGCAGATGTTGGCGCGGAAAACGGTTATAAAATAAGTGCCGATTTCTCAAATGTTGGCGGTTTGCAAACAGGCGATGAAGTTCAAATAAGCGGCGTGAAAATCGGCTCTATCATTGATATTGAGCTTATGCCTGATATATATCTGGCCAAAGTTCATATGAATATTCGCAATCAATATAAAATCCCTACAGATACCGCCGCATTAATAAGCAGCGAAGGCCTGCTTGGTGGACTTCACATGTCATTAGAACCTGGCGCAGACGAAGAATTCATAGAGGCGGGCGGCGTTATTCAATACACGCAAGCCCCCCAAAACCTTGAGCAACTCTTAGGCCAATTCATATTTAGTATGCAAGATGATAAAGAGCAATAACGTAACTCGCAGCCTTATATTTTGCCTTGCTATTTTTATAATTGCGGGGATGGCAACTGATTCATATTCAAGGGAAATGAGCGAGTATCCGCAAGTAAAGTTACAATCCCTTGATAAAGTGACCGCTCACACAATAACATTTGAAGCAAATATAGGCGATACGCTTAAATTTGGCTCTCTTTATATAAAAGTTTTGTCATGCCAGAAATCATCACCAATGGATGAACCTGAATCAGCGGCTTTTATACAAATATGGGAGGTCGATAAAGATGAAAAATCTCAATGGGTATTTAGTGGTTGGATGTTTGCTTCCTCACCAGGGTTATCATCAATCGATCACCCTATATATGATGTTTGGGTTCTTGATTGCTTTGGCAACGAAGAAGTAACAGAAGAAATTAATAAGAGTGAAGAGTAAATGTCAGAAGTTAATGCAAATGATTTAACCGAAATAAACGGCGCAGAAGATGTATCTGCACTTTATACTGGCTCTGGTGATAATGCAAAAGCAGGCATAGAGGTTGAGCTCTCCTTCTTTGACCCGTCAAAGCCTACCATTCCTGCAATGGATTTGACGCAAAATGCAGCTCTTAAAAATTCTATCCCTAATCATGATTGGCTGCATAATGAGCCAACCAGCGAATTATTAGAGGTCGCCAGCATCGCCGCGCCATTCTCGCGAATGAAAGATGTCTTGAATGACACAAATGAAAAGATTAAAATATTAACTGATGCAGCGGCAAAGCTTGGGCTTAAACGTTCTTATTTTCAAGAGCTTCCCGATAAAACAGCCGATGATTTGCTCTCTCGCATTGTGGATGTAGAGCGTTATAAAATAATGTATGCGCCATATCGCGAGGATATGAAAAAATGCGTACAATATTTTGCCGTGTGCAAATCAAATCAAGTATCGATTAGCCCACAAAACACCGATCATATGCTGGAAAATGTCCGTAGGCTGTATATCCTCGCGCCATTTTTATTCCTGCTAACCGATAACAGTGCAGGCTTTAACGAGGGCAGGCCATTCGAAAATCATATCGGCATGTCAATGCGCCACGTTGGCTTAACCGAAGGGCGCGGAGGGGTTGTGCCATATGTATTTAGCACTAAATCAGGTGATGAATATATTGCAAATCACATTAATCACGTAATGAATAATCCGCTATTTATGTATTATGACCTTGAGGGAAAGTTAAACAGCATCCCATCAGGTGATTGGAGCGTTACATTTAACAGCCTTAAAGCGCGTGGACTTAATATTTCCAGTAATTACTATCTAGCGCAAAGTACCATGTGGCCTGATGTGAAGGTCGCAACGCTTAAAGATGGTGCAGGAAATGTTACAGGCCATAGATACGAAGCGCGTATGTTCGGCGTTGGTATTCACCAACATCAAAGTGCTTTCATAATTACATCTGCCTTGGCATTTGATGA
>JAMONE010000078.1 GCA_027066695.1 Micavibrio sp.
TATGTGCATAACTACACAAGTACGCCTAATAAAAACACCCCAATGGTGGGTCAAAATTCAACGCACATAGTGGGTCAATTTTAAATGCGTCTTGACACACGGGCCGTAGCAGTTGGAAATCCGCGCGAATTTACGCAAGGAGACAAGGAAGAACAGGAAATAGCTGAGGCCTGCAACCGCCTCATCAAGAACGCCATTATCTGCTGGAACTATCTGTATCTGTCGCAGAAACTTGCGCGCATGAAAGAGCCAGAACAGAAGGAAAGGTTGCTCTCCGCTATTGCCAGCCATCCCGCCATATCCTGGGCGCACACCAATATGCTCGGCGAATACGACTTTTCCGATAACAAGCTTAAAGATTCCGTTGGAATCTCCCTCCCAAAAATTGCCACCTGATAGGCTCGTAAAAATAGGGGGGAAGAATATTGCCGTTTATAAAGGAATATCAATTGATTAGGGTTATTCTCATGGCCGGTTTGGTACCTTTGTAGGATTAAACCCGATTTTTTCTGTAATGGCAGCGTTATTACACGGTTTAGCCACAGGCTATAAAAAATGCAGCCCTATAATATAATAAAGCTGCATAATTATTTATAAATTTTAGAGCTGTTAAGCGGCTTGAATGCTATCAAAGTCAATTTTCAAACCAGGACCCATAGTCGAGGACAAAGAAACCTTATTGATATAAGTTCCTTTTGATCCTGTAGGCTTAGCTCTTTTAATAGCTTCAACAAAAGCTGCAACATTTTCAACTAATTGTTTTTCACTAAAAGATGCTTTACCAACGCGAGCATGAACAACGCCTGCTTTTTCAGCGCGAAATTCAAGTGATCCGCCTTTTGCATCTTCAACTGCTTTTTTAACATTCGGAGTAACACTGCCCAGTTTAGGGTTAGGCATCATACCTTTAGGCCCCAAAACGCGAGCAACACGACCAACCAAGCCCATCATATCAGGCGTTGCAATGCAGCGATCAAAGTCGATATTACCTTTTTGGATTTTCTCGACAAGGTCTTCTGCTCCAACGATATCCGCGCCAGCAGCTTTTGCTTCCTCGGCTTTTTCGTCTTTTGCAAAAACAGCAACACGCACAGTTTTACCAGTGCCATTTGGAAGAGATACAATTCCGCGAACCTGTTGATCTGCATGTTTTGTATCAACGCCAAGATTCATTGCAATTTCGATTGTCTCATCAAAATTAGTGCCTTTACTAGCATCTTTAAGTAATTTAATAGCTTCGTTTAGATCATAAAATTTTTCACGATCCACTTTACCTACCAATGATTTAGCTTTTTTTGTTATCTTTGTCATGTTCTTAACCCTCCACGACTTCGATGCCCATAGAACGAGCCGAGCCTTCAATAATTTTCATTGCTGCATCAATATCATTAGCATTCAGATCAGGCATTTTCTTCTCTGCAATCTCTTTAACTTGCGTTTTTGTAACCTTACCGACAATTTCACGGCTAGGGTTATTTGCGCCACTTTTAACCTTCGCCGCTTGCTTCAAGAAATAGCTCGCTGGCGGGGTTTTTGTGATGAATGTAAATGAACGATCTTCATATACAGTAATTTTAACAGGGGTAGGAATCCCCTTACTATCTTCTGTTTTCGCGTTAAACGCCTTACAAAATTCCATGATATTCACACCATGCTGACCCAAAGCAGGTCCAACTGGTGGGGATGGGTTAGCTGCGCCGCCCATAATAGTCAAGCTGATATAGCCCGATACTTTCTTTGCCATTATACTTCTCCTTTAATAGCTATATTTAGAAGTCTGTGGTTCGGCTCTCACATGGTCTTAACTTGAGAAAACCTCCCACAACTGGAGGGCAACATAGACAAAATCAACATGTAAAGCAAGGAAAAATACACAAATATTATATATTTATTCTTAGTCTTTTTACGTTTACGGTACATAGAATAACTATGAGTACAGCATACATCCATGTGGAAAAAGCATCGGATATGCAAACGCAGTGGGGCAGCTGTTCTCCAAAAGGACAGCTCACCCTAAACCCTCATTTAGTAAAAGCACCAAGGGATTGTATAGATTATGTATTGCTTCATGAGCTTTGCCATGTTGCAGAACATAATCATTCAGAGGGTTTTTACCGCCTGATGAGGCAGGTTATGCCGCAGTGGGAGAAGGTTAAAGAGAGGTTGGATGGAATGGCTTATTTTTATTTGAATGATGTTTGAGTGTTTTGGTTGAAAATGTTTGTATAACTCAATCTCTAAGGTTTATTTGAGCTTGAGAGTATGTAAGTAATAAGTAAGATTACAGAGTAGGATATCTGTATGTTTATGGTTATATGATTTTATAGGTCACAGTAATGAATGGCGATTTGTTAACCACTTTTAGTGAAAAAAAGCCCAGAGAAACTGCTGGCTCTAGGTCATCTAATAGATTTGACTATCAAAAGAACTGGTCTCTTTGTGAATTGTTGAACCTTCATTCTAATAACAATGATTACTTGATGGTATTTGAACACCATGAAGATGTCGTGGTTTTTGACTCTCAGCATGCCCCTTTAAACGCAATCTTTTACCAAGTTAAAACAAAAAAAACTGGAAACTGGACGGTCAATAATCTGAGTAAGTCTAGTAATGATGGCCAATCTATTATTGGTAAGCTGTACTCAAATTATGCACTTTTTCCTGATAGTGTAGAAGCCCTTATATTTAGTTCAAATCAAGGATTATCGACGAAATTGTCTAATGGAGATAAAGGGATAGATTGTCAATACATAGAGTTTTCACAGTTATCTAACAAGGATAAGGAGTTGGTAAGCCAAGCTGTTGGAAGTGATGTTAATAAATATTGTGATTTGGATGGATTATCTAGGATTAGAATACATAAGACAGACCTAAGGCTGGATGATCACACCGCAATAACTAAAGGTATAGCCAAGCCATATTAAAGTGACAAATGCCTATCTTTACTTTAAAGTTATATGTACAATATCAATTTTAAGGAGCAAACATGGCATATTCACTAGATTTACGGATACGAGCAATAGAGTTATTAA
>JAMONE010000079.1 GCA_027066695.1 Micavibrio sp.
ATATTCCATAAGCCACCTGTTGCAGCCGTGGCCGTGGCATAAGTATATTCCACAACAATATCATCACCTGTTTTTGCAATGGATGGGGATGCGCCGCCGCTACATGTTGTGCCAAATACTTGGTCAGGGCCTGCCGAGATCAGGGCAATTATGGTATATGTTTCGTCTGCTACGCCGCCATTACCATCAAGACGCTCATTTGTTCCGTTGCCGCCAATATCACAGGCAATAGCGTCTGTTACTCCGCCAGCGTCCCATGCACAATATCCATATTGAGTTCCCCATGGATCAAGATGTGTGGAGGCTACAGCTGTGGGAAGAAATCCACCGCCAATGGGCGCGTCTGCTGCGCCAGCATCGACATATTCTAAAGGCTCAACAAAGCCATCGCCATCACAATCGCCATCGCTAGCTAGTTCTGTAGCTTCTGATAATACTAATTGCGAGGCAATCGCCATTTCGCTTTCAGCTTTTGTGTGGGATTGGATTGTTACCATTGTGCTTAATGGGCCGCGCATGGTTGATACGATTACTGTGCCGAGCAGCCCGACAATGGCAACCGCGCCAAACAGGGTAAAGAATATATTACCGCGCTGATTATTTATTATCGGCAGCGTTGCTCTTTTTGCATAGCCAGTAAAGCGCAAATAAGAATTAATTTCTTTAAACATTTAATATAACCTCAAAAAAAACCACACAAAATAAAGTTACTCAGAACAGCCCAACCCCAAGAAATACAACTGTGCTTATATATTATGAAGGTAAAAGCTTGACAAAGCCTTAGCAAACAATGTTGTGCACAAAAAAATCTGTGGGTATGTGGATGGTTTAGGGGTAACTTTAGTGTTACAGAATACTCTGCAAAACTTGTTAAAAAATCCTACAACCTAACCATAGCATCTCCTCGAAAGAGGAAATCCATAAATATCAATATGTTAGATGGATCACCGATCAAGTCGGGGATGCTGTTATTGGTGTGTTTTTGTTGTTTTTATAGTTTTGCAGAGTATTCTATAATTAACCAATATCAAATTTCTTGAGCGAAGCGTTTTGTGTTTTGCCAAGTTTTTCGATATCAAAGCCTTCGATCAACTCATTAAATGTGCGGTGCCAGTTTACCTCGGCTTTTAAATGCAAGAAGAGTGAGCCAAGCCCTAGGGCTGCGCGATCCATGAATACAAATTCTCGCGGAACATCGATGCTGCCTAGTGAGCGCAGCTGTTTATGTACCTTTTCGGCGGTGTCTTTGCCGTAAATACCGTCTGTAACAACGCCTATAGGGCGAGTTTTATCTTCTAATATCGGGCCATATAAGAATTTTGCCCAAATATTAAGGGTTTCAACTTGCTCTTTATTCAGCCCCCTAAACCCCCAAGTTTCGTAGGCATGGGCGGATAACTCAAAATCATCATTTTCCAGTGAGTGATAGAGATCAATAATCCCGCCGATAAATTTGGGAGGAAAGATACGCACACATCCGAAATCGAGCAGGTTAATTGATAAATCATCGCGCACCGTGTAGTTACCAAGATGTGGATCACCATGAAGTACGCCGTGATGATAGAGCGGTACGTACCATGCACGAAACATATTCATTGCGATAATATTGCGTGTTTCCTGATCTTTATCGACGTAATCCATAATGCGCGTTCCATCAAGCCATGTGCTTGTAAGCAGGCGGCTTGTTGAAAGATCGTCAATAACTTCGGGAACATGTATGTTCTTTTCATTTTTTAAAATATGGTGATATAATTTTGTATATTTTGCCTCAAGCGTATAGTCCAGTTCTTCACGCAGGCGTTCTGCTAATTCACAGTGGATTTGTTTTGTTTTTATGGCTTTGTCGTATTTCTCATATAGTGAGAAAATAATTTTAAGCTGGTTTAAATCCGCATCAATCGCAGATATCATATCAGGGTATTGCAGCTTACAAGCTAGATTTTGCCCGTCATGGGATACAGCTTTATGGACTTGACCAAGGCTTGCGGCGGCGGCGGCTTCGCGTTCGAATGATTTGAATTTACTATCCCATTTATCGCCAAGCTCGGTCTTCATGCGTCTGCGAACAAATGGCCAGCCCATAGGCGGAGCGTTGCATTGTAGCTGCTGAAATTTCAGTGCATATTCCTTTGGCAGAGCTTCTGGTATAGTGGCAAGGATTTGCCCGATCTTCATGAGTGGCCCTTTAAGATTGCCAAGAGATTCCACAAGCTTTATTGCATGTTGATCGCGGTCTATACTCATGCCGAAATATTTCTCTCCAGCAAGTTTTACAGCTAGATTGGCCATGCTGCCAGATACGCGGGCATAGCGCGATGCGCGTTTGCTAAAAGTGTTCTTGTCATTATCATTCATGGGGACTGAAACTAGGGGATAATACATAAAAGTCTAGTATATTTTTTTAATTAACAAAAATTATGCAGCTTTACTTATATATTACGTAGACAAGGGCGCTGTTCATATGCTGCAATAGAGCTAATAGAGTTAACCGAATCGATGGTGAATAAAATGTTTATTATAAGGCTTTGTCTAATTGCCGTGCTTGTGTTGTCTTTTTCTGTGACCGCTCCATCATCTGCGCGCGCTAATGAATTTTTTGATTTCTTTTTTCCTACAAAATCTAATGAGCCAAATCCTGCTATAACATTAAAGGCTCCGTTTGCTGATGAGGATGCAGTTATTGAGGAAATGGATGCATCAGGTAATGCGGCAAACCAAACGCCGCTGCATTTAAGACACCGCACGAATGAAACTATAACATTGTGGATTCAAAAAATTATACCAGAGATGATTACCTATAAAACGCTAGGTTATGAAGATCAGTATAGAGAAAAAATTATAAATTTTAATAAGGCTGGCTCTATTGAATATCTTCAGTTTTTGCGGGATCGTAATTTCATCACAACGCTTAAAACTGGACATTATGATATTGCAGGTTTTATTAGTGACTATCCCGTTATTCTTAATGAGGGCGCGATTGATGGGCATTATCGTTGGCTATATCAAATGAATATCATGGTCACATAT
>JAMONE010000080.1 GCA_027066695.1 Micavibrio sp.
TATGGCTTGGCTATAGTTTACTTTAATGGTAAAATTAAAACCGCCAAAGTTTCCTCTGGCGGCCCCGTATTTTTTATTATATTGCTTGCTTTTATGTTTTTTATAAAGCTCCTAAAACTCTTTGTTTTCTAGGTGTTTTAGTTTTGTATGCTTGTGTAATATGAGTATAAAATTGTTCCCATATACAAGCCTCCGTTAACAGCTAATACAAGCATTAAGATGTTTATTATCATAGTTTACTCCCCACACACTTTTAAATAACTATGTTCATTAAGTAGAACAAGTAATAGTGATATATTTCGTAAAGTGCAAGAAAAAAATTAAGTGTTTGCAGTGTGTTAGCACTCAAACCCGCAGAAAGCATAGGTTTTTTATATAAAAATAATTTTTCAAAAAGTACATTTTTTATGCGTATTTTGTAATTTTCGCAAAGATTTTGTCATTTTACTGTTTTTTTATTGCTACTTCTGCGTGTATTTTCGTGATTATATGTTGGCTGTTGATTACTTGATTACAGACATCTTTTATTTGCTCCTATACTTATACACAGAGTTACCCACAAATAAAAAATATGTTATTTATTAGGGGATTACGTCGAGTTCTTATTGACCTCCCAAGTATTCCCATGCTATCCCATATATATCCACTTATTGTCACTATTGTGACTGTTTTTGGTGTTCTTATTAAAAAAAAGTCTCGAATTTTAATGTTTAAAGGTTTTTTGTGGCACTATTTTTATCTACATATACGAATAAAATAGACAAAAAAGGGCGGGTTTCTGTGCCTGCACCATTTCGCGCTGCATTGGCGGATCAGCTGCATCATGGTGTCGTGCTGTTTTGCTCTAATCAGCATTCTTGTATTGAAGGCTTTGATTGGGAGAAGATGGACGAGATAGGCACGCGCATGGATCATTATGACCTTTTCTCTGATGATCAAGATGATCTTGCTACGGCTATTTTCGGTGATAGCGTTCAGTTGTTCTTTGATAGTGAGGGTAGGATAACTTTGCCAGCTGATTTGATGGAGGCTGCGCAAATTGATGGAAGAGCAACGTTTGTTGGGCTTGGTCGTAAATTTCAGATATGGAATTCTGAAATGTTTGAGCGGCGCAAATTGCAGGCGAAGGGCGCTGTTCAGGATCGTAAGTTAACCGTGCCAAAGGATAAGGCGCTATGACCAAGCATTATCCTGTCATGTTGCCTGAAGTTTTAGAGGCGTTATCCCCAAAGGATGGCGGAGTTTATGTTGATGGCACTTTTGGTAATGGTGGCTATACAGCGGCAATCCTTGAGGCTGCGAATTGTAATGTCTATGCGATTGATCGTGATGATAATGCAGAGATACGCGCGGATGAGTTGAGGGGTAAATATGGTGATCGCTTCACTTTCTTGCGTGGTTGTTTCGGTGATGTGAAATCTCTTCTACCTTCAATTAAAGTTGATGGGTTTGTTTTGGATGTTGGTGTTTCGTCTATGCAAATTGATGAGGCAGATCGTGGTTTTTCGTTCCGTTTTGATGGTGCGCTTGATATGCGCATGGATGTAAGCGGCGGCGGGGTAACTGCGGCTGATATTGTTAATACATATGAGGAAGAAGCACTTGCTAACCTGATTTATGAGTATGGGGGAGAGCGTAAATCTCGTCATATTGCCCGTAAAATTGTGGAAATGCGTAAAAGCAAGCCGTTCGAGCGAACTTTGGAGCTAGCGGACGCGGTTCGCTCTGTCGTATATAAATTACATAAGGATAAGATTGACCCTGCAACGCGCACTTTTCAGGCTTTGCGCATTGCTGTGAATGATGAGCTTGGAGAGCTTGAGCGCGCACTTGATGCTTCTGCTGGTATTTTGGCTAATGACGGGGTCTTGGTTGTTGTATCGTTTCATTCTTTGGAAGATGGGCGTGTAAAGCGGTTCTTAAAAGAAAAGTCAGGGGATGTGTCAAGGGGATCGCGTCATTTGCCGCAAGTTGTTGATGATAACGCTGATGCTCCAATATTTAAAATGCTATCTCGTAAGGCTGTTAAACCTTCTGATAAAGAGGTGGCAGAAAATCCACGTTCAAGATCTGCGCGTATGCGCGTAGGGGTTCGCACAAAAACGTGCGCTGGTGATTTGATATGAAGGGTACAATTTTAAAATATGGAGTTGTATTCTCGATGGTCATCGGAAGTGGCGGCGTTTTGATGAATATTTCCCAACATGTGCAACGCGCAGAGCGTGAGATAAAGATATATGATCGTGAAATAGCGGTGCAGGAAGAGGCTATTCGTGTTTTAAAGGCTGAGTGGGCATATTTGAACAACCCTCTTCGTTTAGAGCTTCTGGCCTCTAAGGGGCTTGATTTGGCCTCTCCCGAAGCTGTTAATATAATTTCTGATATGTCGACTTTATCTACTATAACTTCTTCTTCCTCCTCTTCTTCCGTGTTTGTTCCTTCAAATACGCCAAAACGACCTTCTTTGCGTCGTGATATCTCCTATGTGCCGTCTTCGCGCACAATTCCCCCGACTAAAAATACCTTTTCAATTAATAATGATGGGGGCGCGCAGTAATGTGGAAGCATTCTCGTTATAATGCGATAGTCATGGATGGTGATAAAAAATCAGCCATTTGTATGGCGCAGAGCCGTTTATCTATTCTAGCGGTGTTCTTTGTCTTGTGTTACCTGCTGGTTATGGTGCGCTTGCTTGATCTTGCAATTGTTCAAGGTGAGATCAAAACATATAATTCTGCTAGCTCTAATATTGAAAAAGCGCAAGATGTAAGTGCTTTGACGGCGCGGCGCGGTGATATTTATGATCGTAATGGTTTTTTGTTGGCAACAACGCTTAAAACCCCCTCGCTGTTTGTTGATCCGTCGCTTGTTGTTGATGTCAATTCGCTGGTGGCTGATTTAGCCAATATTTTCCCCGATATGAATAAAGGTAAAATTACCTCGATCATGAATGCAAATAATCGTTTTGGTTGGGTTATGCGCAATATAACGCCAGATCAACAAAAGCGGGTTTTGA
>JAMONE010000081.1 GCA_027066695.1 Micavibrio sp.
ATTCTCCGCCCCAAAGCTGTTTTTTAACATATGGGCACAAACGAAATATCTCACGCGCTGTAATACTTTTAATCATCGTTACTAACTTTGTTACTGTATACGTAGGTCGAGTTTATGAGATTTATCGCTATATAATGGTCGGAGCGAGAGGATTCGAACCTCCGACCCCCTGTTCCCAAAACAGGTGCGCTACCAGGCTGCGCCACGCTCCGACATTAAAGACTAGAAGTTTTTACACGATGGTTAAAAAAACAGCAAGGAAATAAACTAAAAATCTTTATATAAAATTCGATCACCAACATTAATACCAAGAATTTCAGCCTCACCGCCCGCAATTTCAAGCACAGCCATAGCCTTACCGTTTGAGCTTATACGTTTCAAACTCTTTTCCTCTGCCATATGATGTATATAATTGATAACGCCATCACGACGAATAAATAATATATCAAGGGGAATAAGTGTATTTTTCATCCAAAAACTACGATTAACCTCTTCTTTAAAGGCAAATAACATTCCTGTATTTTCATCTATATACTTCCGATACATCAAACCTATGCGTTGTTCTTCTGGTGTTCTCGCAACCTCTACAACATATTTATGTAGTTTTTTATCAGCACTTAAAATAGCAATTTTAATTTTATTTAGAGTTTGAGACTCAGGCAGTATCATTCCCTCAAGTGGCGGTGGGATTTTAATTATTTGAGTTTCAACAGCGGCATTTTTCTTACCTCCCATATCAGACTGAGCAATAACATAATCTGACAAAACAAAACAAACGACACTAATCAAACAAACGCAGCAAACAATAACAGCAAAGCTCTTTTTAGTAACCATCATTTAAACCCCTTCGGCTATCCATTGATAGTATGACTTTCCAGATCATCAACCAATGATGCATATGTTATAAGTCCATAAAACTTACCACTATTATCAACGACTGACAATGGCTCACCCTCTTTAGTAAGTAAACTCACCCCCTCCCATATCGGAGCATCAGGAAGTACAGTTATAGGATTTCGATCCATAAGCTCAAAAACAGGCAGCGTCTTAACATTCTCCAAACGCTTTGCAACCCCTGGAGCAGCGGTAACTTTAATATCGATTTTAACACCATTAGCCATAGAAACGGCAACGGGAATAAGGTCTTTGAGCATGATTTTCATTGAAAACAACCCTATAAATTTTCCATTCTCATCGACAACAGCCGAAGCAATAACCTTTTCTTTTTTGATAGCCTTTAAAACTGCCTCAACAGTATCATCAGGTGATGAGGTTATATTCTTTTTAACAATAGCTGAATGACAGGGCATTATTTTAACTCCACAACATAACGACACACACAATACTACATAGTATTGTCTTTACAGCGTATTAATACCAGCTAAAAAATCAAGAACATACGAAGATGCACCGAAATCATATAGATTATTATGCTTCCCCTGTGGGAAAGATACGAATTCTTTTGGCTGCATCGCCGCATCAAACAGCTTTTTAGCCGAAGAAATTGGAATCACCCTATCCATATCCCCATGCAAAATAAGTAGAGGAACATTAACATCGGCAATCATATCAATATTCATAAACTTATCTTTTAAAAGATATTTTACAGGCACAATAGAATATTTCTGCGAGGCAACTTCCAGCAAGCTTGCAAACGGAACTTCAAGGATTAGGCCGCCAATATTATACTCGGATGCCATTTTCACAGCCGTTCCAGAGCCTATAGATTCGCCGTAAAGAACAATTCTTCTTGAAGCAACGCTTTTAAATGATAACAACCAATCAATATATGCACGGCCATCATTGTAAAACCCTTGCTCGTTTATTTTTCCCAAATTACCGCCATATCCCCGATATCCTGCAAGTAAAACACCATATCCCGCATTCATATAATTTTGCACTTTATACAAACGATGCCCGTAATGGCCTGAATTACCGTGAAAAAATACTATAACTTTTTTATCTGCTGATTTAGGAGGGAAATACCATGCTTCTAGCTTTTGATCATCACTAGCTGTAACTTTAACTATTTCCACACCAGCTATTGGTGCAGGTCTTGACGTATCAGGATGGTAAATTAAAGATCGCTGCGCTACAAATAATACGGCAACGAATAAAATATAAGTCAAAATAACTATGTTGAATAATTTTTTCATGCACTAATTCCTTAATCCTACTTTGTACATTTGAGCATATAAGCCATCAGCACATAGCAACTCTTCATGTGTTCCCTTCTCGGCAATGCGCCCCTTATCTAACACGATGATATTATCTGCGGCCTGAACCGTGGTCAAGCGATGCGCAATAACCAATGTTGTTCGCCCTCTTTCAAGCTCCATCAAAGCATCTTGAACCAGCTTTTCCGATTCATTATCCAGCGCAGAGGTCGCCTCATCAAGCAGTAAAATAGGCGCGTTTCGCAAAATAGCGCGAGCAATAGATATGCGCTGCTTTTGCCCGCCAGAAAGCTTAACACCAGCCTCCCCGACTATTGTTTGATAACCACCATCAAAAGCTTCGATAAATTCATGCGCCGCCGCAGCTTTTGCTGCTTTAAACACTGCATCATCACTAGCCGAAGGATCGCCATAGCGGATATTTTCCATCACGCTGTCATTAAATATAGTTATATCCTGCGAAACCATCGCAATGTTAGAGCGCAGCGAGCCTCTGCACAGATTGCGCACATCATGTCCATCAATCATAACGCCGCCACTATGCACATCATAAAATCGCGGTATTAAGTTCATAATCGTGCTTTTCCCACTACCCGATGCACCAACAAGCGCGGTTACTTCACCAGCTTTAGCCGTAAATGACACTCCGTTAATCGCCTTAAGCGTTGTATCATCATAGGAAAACTCTACATCATTAAATGTAATATCAGGCGTTAGCGTTTCTAAAATAACAGGATTTTCTTTGTCCTTTATGCTCGATTGCCTATCAAGCATCTCAAATATTCGCTCTGTCGCGCCAAGACCTATTTGCAATGTATTATT
>JAMONE010000082.1 GCA_027066695.1 Micavibrio sp.
CGTGTCGCCACTATATATATCGCCAGCATCGCCGATGGCTTTAAATGGCCTAGATGAGAAATCAACTTCCTTGATATAGTCATTTATAATATTTGCGCCGACATTTTCTGCTTGAAGCTTCATTTGTTCCATGAGCCATGGCCCGTCGATTGGGTCAGCAAATCCAGGGTAGTTCTCAACATCAGTCGTAATCATAAGCTGCCCGCCCTGATCCATTCCTGTTACCAAAATAGGTTCTAACCCCGCGCGCGCCGCATATATTGCCGCCGTGTATCCAGCAGGGCCAGAGCCGATTATCAGAACTTTTGTATGTGTATTTGCCATTGCTTGAATTTATCCTTGTCTACTCAAATAGAAACTTAAATCGTTTCTTTATTTCATCCGCAACCATTTGCGCGTCATTTAGCGGTTCATAAGTGAAATGATTTAGCACGCCTTCAAACTTTTTTAAAGCTCCATGCGTAATTAAGTTATTATGAAGCGTGGATATACGCTTTGCGCCGCCATCAAGATCAATCATATAGACGGGCTTGCCTGTGGTACAGCTCTCGGAAATCATGGAAGCGCTGTCAGCAGTTACTAATATATAATCAGCCCAGCCGAGCATCGCCATATAAGGATTTGCGCCCTCGCCATCCCAAAAGTAATTTTTACCATTATCCAAATATGATTTGAGTATCCTCTGATTTTCTTTACCAGTCCTGCGCGAGCATGTAATCATTAGTGACGCATCTAAGGCGCATAAGTCACGCGCCAGTTTTTCGGTTATGGCTTGGCTCATGGTGTAAGCTTTGCTGCTCCCCCCAATAAGCACAGCAATATGCGGGGAGGAGGGAAGCTCGCCAAGCTCGGGAAACTCATTCTTCGCCGCATTAATTTGCTCTAACGTTATTTTATTAGGACTGGCTTTGGTCACTATAACATTATCCCCGCGCATCGGGTCATGCTCTGGCACTGCGACCATATCGAAATGCTTTGGCGAAATTCGCGGGTCTTGAATATGAATTGTTCTTGTCTTGCCACCGCTTTGCTTTTTTATATAGCGCGAAGCCGCAATGCTTTTGCGTCCGCTAGTGATTAGCAAATCAGGCCATGGTGGTAAAAGCTTGGGCGTAAAGCTACTCTTTTGTTCCATACCAAGGTAGGGCGAGAGTATTCTCCACGGATTATTAAGCGATATACGCTTTATTTCAGTGTTAAGCCCCAAATACTGCGCCACTCCGATGCATTGGTTTTCCGTGCCAGCCATGCCTTCTGTTATAATCCAGCAAGTTTTTACATTGTTTTTATTAGTCATATCGCGCATGTGTTGTAATTTTATTCCAAAAGTACTTGCTTATTTCTCATTGTGATTTTATATAGTTTCACTATTATTACAAGTATGTGAATTTATATGGAAGTATATTTAAAATGAAACGATCCCGCCTTGATAAAATTGATAAAAATATTTTAAGAAGATTACAAAGTGATGGTCGTATTAGTAATATAAATCTTTCCAAAGCCGTTGGTATATCCGCGCCGCCATGCCTTCGTCGCGTGCGTGCATTGGAAGAGGCGGGCTATATTGATGGTTATCACGCACAAATAAATCCCGCGTCAATGGGTTATGGCGTGACTGTGTTTGCGATGGTGACACTTAAAAGTCAGGCAGAAGAAGATCTTCGTGCATTTGAAAAGCATGTTTCAGATATTCCTATGGTGCGTGAATGCTATGCATTGACTGGTGAAATTGATTTTCTTTTGAAGATTGTTGCAAAAAGCTGGGATGACTATCAAACTTTATTTACAAGCAAAATAAGTAATGCTCCAGATATAAAATCAATAAAATCATCACTTACAATAAGAATTCCTAAAAATGAATGTGGCATTCCAATAGAATAGTCTTAAAATCTATTAAATTTATTGTTACGCAAAAAATATAGTGCTTGCTTCATTACAACTCGGTTGAACATCATAAAAGTATGTGTCGTCGGCACAACAATATGATCGCTCATGCCCTTTATTTTTGTGCGCTCTACAGGAACCATTCCGTCATGCTTGCCATCTAAAATCCATGGCGCAAGAGGGTTAATAGATAGGCTTCCCGCGATAACTCCAAGCGGGTAATTTATCTCTTTATCTATATGTGCATATTTTGTTGTTAGCTGCTTGCTTGCGGGGCCGAATATTGTTTTGAAAAGAGGGGCTAGCCCTTTTGTCTCTGATAGCCAATCGGCAAATTCACTGCCTGTATTTGGAGGCCCCATCATAACAACGCATCCTAAATTATCGGGCTTTTCTCGTGCAATATAATAACGGGTAATAAGCCCGCCCATGGAATGAGTGACGAAATTTATCGTAGTGTTCTCGTTATAGCTAGGGCAATTTATTATCTTCTCATGCACAAAATCGCTTAATTCCTCAAGGCTCTGTTTGCGTGATGGGTATAATATATTAAGAGTAGCATAGCCGCGTTTTTCAAAAAACTTACGCAGCAAAAGCATGTCGGTTTTACTGCGAAGCATACCATGCAGCAGGATTACCAGCTCTTTATTATCTTTATGCTGCATCTTTTTCCTTAGGGTTTTGATTACCTATCCATGCGGTAAAATCTTGCCTTGCGATATCTGTGTAGACTTTCTTTCGGTCTTTACCTTTAAGCTTTTTGCGGCGGCCATTCTCTTGTTTAGGGCGCAGCAATTCATCGGGAGGCAGTGGGAACAGGCCAAAATTAATATTCATTGGCTGGAATGTTTCAGCATTTGCCCCGCAGGTAACATGGTTAAGCAATGCCCCTATAGCTGTGGTTTCTGGTGGCTTTTGTGCGCAATGTCCAAGCATTTCTGATGCAGCAAATTTACCTGTTAACAGCCCGATTGCTGCGCTCTCGATATATCCCTCACAGCCAGTGATTTGACCTGCAAATCTAATGCGTGGCTGTACCTTTAGGCGCAGCGTATCATCCAATAATTTGGGCGAATTTATGAAGGTGTTTCTATGCATTCCACCAAGCCGTGCAAATTCTGCATTTTCCAATCCTGGTATCATGCGGAAAACACGGATCTGCTCGCCATATTTCATTTTGGTTTGAAAGCCTACAATATTATAAAGCGTTCCAAGCGCGTTATCCTGACGAAGCTGGACAACTGCATATGGTTTATCATCGCTATGTGGGTTTGTCAGTCCAACGGGTTTCATAGGGCCAAAGCGCAAAGTTTCAACGCCTCTTGCTGCCATTACCTCAATTGGCATGCATCCTTCAAAATATGGAGTGTCCTTCTCCCACTGCTTAAAATCGCCATATTCCGCATTTATTAATGCATCAATAAATGCAGTATATTGCGCCTCGTTCATAGGGCAGTTTATATAGTCTTTACCTGTGCCAGCAGGGCCGATTTTATCGTATCGTGATTGAAACCATGCTGCGCCCATATCAATGCTATCTGTGTGCACAATAGGTGCAAGCGCATCAAAAAATGCAAGTGCATCTTCGCCTGTAAGGCTTTGAATTGCTGCGGCAAGTGGTTGCGAAGTCAACGGGCCGCTTGCAATAATAACATGTTTCCATTCTTCTGGCGGCAGTCCTGCTACTTCGCCGCGTTCAATTACTATATTTGGATGTGCCTCTAGTGCTTTTGTAACATTTTGAGAAAATATATCACGATCAACCGCCAGTGCGCCGCCAGCGGGTACGGCTGCTTTATCGCCCTCACGCATAATGATAGAATCCATGCGCCGCATTTCTTGATGTATCAAACCCACGGCGTTATGCTCTGCATCATCTGATCTAAATGAGTTCGAGCATACAAGCTCTGCGCAGCTCTCACCTTGATGCGCGGGTGTTTTAACGTGGGGGCGCATTTCGTGTAACACAACACTAACACCCATATTTGCAGCCTGCCACGCAGCTTCGCTTCCAGCTAATCCTGCGCCAATAATATGTAACGGTTCATTTTTCATGCTGAGTCTTTACCAAAAAGCTGCCCCTAGGGCAATTAAAACTATGCATATCTTTACTTATTATTTCCAAATTATTGTTAAACTCGGCGTACATATGTTCAAATATGTAATAAATCAGAGCATTTTATAAGGAAAAAATTATATGAGCAATGCAGTAACCCAAAGTCAGTTTTATATGTGGCGCACGTTGTTTGCTTTGACACATGCGGATAATATAGTCACAGATGAAGAAATTAAATTTATGGCTAATGCGCTGGAAGGTGTTAACTTTACAGATGCTCAAACTACTATATTAATGGATGATATTAACAACGCCAAAGATGTTAAAGAGATGTTTAGTGCAATCACTGATAAGGGTGATCGGCTGAAATTTTTTGATTTCGCGCGGGAGCTTGTGTGGTGCGACGGTAATTTTGATTCTGAAGAGCAAGCGGTAATGGTTCAGCTTATGGAAGGGCATGTACAAGAAACAAATGTTGATGATTTGGTCGGGAGCGTTTCCCTTGAGCTGGAAAACGACGTAGCGCCACAACAAAATCAGCCTCAAAAATCTAATGCTAAGCATAGTATTATTGATATTGTAACATCTTTCCGTAATCGTTTTTCATGAAATCCACCTAAATAGCACAAAATATGTTGCCTTATTCAGGGCATGGACTTACCATGCTTTTTCGGTTTTTACTTATTTAAGGAGACATTTCGAAAAATGACTTTTGTAGTAACAGATGATTGTATTCGCTGTAAATACACAGATTGTGTTGAAGTTTGCCCCGTAGATTGCTTCTATGAGGGTGAGAATATGTTAGTGATCAGCCCCGATGAATGCATCGATTGCGGCGTGTGTGAGCCTGAATGCCCGATTGAGGCTATACTGCCCGACACTGATGATAAAGCAGAGCAATGGCTTGAGCTTAACACTAAATATTCAGAAATTTGGCCGAATATCACAATTAAAAAAGACCCTATGCCTAACGCGGAAAAGATGAAAGACAAAAAGGGTAAAATTGATACTGATTTTAGCGCAGAATGCGGCGAAGGCGATTAAAACCAATATGACATAAACCTAAAGGAGACCTGCCATGAATTTTCCAGCAATAAAGAATAACGATAAAAACGCTTTGGTGCCCAATGCTCATTGCCGTGGCAGAGTATATGATTCCATTGCCGATACTATTGGCGCAACTCCGCTGGTTCGGGTTTTTAAATTCATGGATAAATATAACTTAGAGGCAGAAATTTTGGCTAAGTTAGAGTTTTTTAATCCGCTTTCTTCTGTTAAAGACCGCATTGGTTTTGCCATGATAGAAGCGGCAGAGCGCGCGGGTCAAATTGAGGCTGGAAAAACTGTCCTTATTGAGGCAACTTCAGGTAATACGGGCATCGCTTTGGCATTTATCGCCGCTAGTAAGGGCTATCGCCTTATTTTGACTATGCCAGAAAGCATGTCGCTTGAGCGTCGTAAGATGCTTAAATTTTGTGGCGCAGAGCTTGTGCTGACACCAAAAGAAAAGGGAATGCCAGGCGCGATGGCCAAGGCGGAGGAGCTTTTGGCCGAGCATGAGAATGCATTTTCTCCAAGTCAGTTCGAAAATAGCGCAAATCCGCAAATTCACCGTGAAACAACTGCCGAGGAAATTTGGAGTGATACGGACGGTAAGGCTGATATCCTTATTTCAGGCGTTGGCACTGGCGGAACTTTAACAGGCACTGCGCAGGTGCTTAAATCCCGTAAGGCTGATTTCAAAGCTTATGCAGTTGAGCCAAGCGAAAGCCCCGTTATTTCAGGCGGACAGCCCGGCCCTCATAAAATTCAGGGCATCGGCGGTGGTTTTATTCCTGATATTTTGGATGTCGATCTTATTGATGGAGTTATAAAAATAGATAGTGATACAGCGATTGAAACTTCGCGTGAAATGGCACGTTTAGAGGGCATTCCTTGCGGGATTTCATCAGGCGCAGCTTTCGCCGCCGCGCGAGAAGTGGCACAAATGCCTGAAAATAAAGGCAAGCAAATTATAGTTATAGTCCCTTCATTCGCCGAGCGTTATATATCTAGCGTGCTTTTTGATGGTATTGAGGATTAATGTCAGAAACAGTGCTGCTGTACATGTGTTTAAGTTATTGTAATAGCTTATAAAATTGCAATCCTTCACTTTGTTTGAAAATTTTGAATATTTTAATAATAAAACATAAAGTGAGGCGCAGTTTCCCCTATTATTAAGCTTACAATAGCATAATATTCCTAAAACATCAAGCAGCCTTATCGTCCTTCACCCCAAGCTTTGTTTGTAAGGAAGAGCTGGAAGTTGTGTATTCGAATTTTAATTTTGCATCAGGGCGGCAATATTTGAATGCTTGACGCGCCGCTAGCGCAGATTCATGAAAGCCTGATAGAATAAGTTTTAGCTTCCCCGGATACCAGTTTATATCACCAATGGCGAATATTCCGCTCTCGGACGTTTCGAATTTCTCCGTATCGACAGGAACAAGATTTTCATGCAGGTTCAAACCAAAATTTGCTAATGGGCCAAGCTTCATAGTTAGCCCAAAGAAGGGGAGCAGCATGTCGCATTCCAGTGTCTTGAGCTCTTTATTTGCATCAAGCATTTCAACGGCGGTAAGCTGCCCATTTTCGCCGATAAGTTTCTTTATTTGACCCATCTCGAAACTCATTAAGCCGTCATTAACGCGCCCACGCATTTGCGTCACACTGTCTGGTGCAGCGCGAAAATTATCGCGTCTATGAACCAGTGTAAGGCTCTTTGCTATAGGTTCAAGATTAAGACACCAATCCAGCGCAGAGTCGCCGCCGCCAGCAATAATAATCTTCTTATCCTTAAACTGATCCATTTTACGCACCGAGTAAAATACGGAAGTTCCTTCGAACTCATCAATATTTGGAATCGGGGGCTTCTTCGGCATAAAGCTACCGCCGCCAGCGGCAATAACAATGCAAGTAGCATCAAAAATCGTTCCAAGATCAGTGGTTAAACGCCACTTGCCATTATCAAGCTTTTCAAGCTTTTCTGCCATTTGTTGAAAATGAAAAACAGGATGAAACGGCTCTATTTGTTCCATAAGTTTGTCAGTTAATTCTTGTCCCGAAATACTGGGATAGGCAGGAATATCAAATATCGGCTTTTCAGGATATAGCTCCGCGCACTGCCCGCCAGGGCGATCAAGGATATCAATGAGGTGACATTTCATGTCCAGCAGCCCCATTTCAAACACGGTGAACAGGCCGCAAGGGCCAGCCCCTATGATTACTATATCTGTTTCTATTGGAGTATTTGTCATGTTTTATATCTTTATTATTTGTTTTTAGAAGCCATTATTTGCTTCATATCATAGAGAATGTCAAGAGCGTCCCTAGGTGATAATTTATCAGGATTTATATTTTCAAGTTTTTCTTCAATTTCAGAGGGCTCTTGCTTTGTTATTTCTGTATTAAAGAGCGGCAGCTCATCAATTACTTTTTGCGTTGTTGTTTTTGCTGTTTTATTACTTTGCAGCATATTTAATATTGCACTTGCGCGTGAAATAACAGAAGAGGGAATACCCGCGAGCCCTGCAACATGTATCCCGTAGGATCTGCTCGCGCTACCGCTTATTACTTTATGCATGAAAATTATATTATTATCCCATTCTTTCACCTGAACGCTGTGGCATGAAAGGTTTTTCAAGGTATTCTCAAGTGTTGTCAGCTCATGATAATGAGTAGCAAATAACGCGCGGCATTTGTTTTTATCGTGCAGATGCTCAACGCACGCCCACGCAATAGAAAGCCCATCATAAGTCGCGGTGCCGCGCCCGATCTCATCTAAAATCACAAGTGAGCGCTCGGTTGACTGGTTCAAAATTGACGCGGTTTCGACCATCTCCACCATGAATGTTGACTGCCCGCGCGCCAAGTTATCTGACGCACCAACGCGACTAAAACACTTGTCTATTATACCGATATGGGCAGAGCTTGCAGGAACAAATGACCCTGTTTGCGCCATTATTGCGATCAAAGCATTTTGACGCAAGAACGTGGATTTACCCGCCATATTAGGGCCAGTTAATAGCCATAATTTTTGCTCTGGATTTAGGTTGCAATCATTTGTAACAAAAGGCTCGCTTTGTTTTTGCAGCACGCTTTCAACAACGGGATGCCTGCCTCCCGATATCTCGAATTTCTTTGAATTATCAATGATTGGGCGCACATAATTCATATTCTGCGCAAGCTCGGCAAGAGAGCTAGATACATCAATAGCAGAAATTGTGCGTGCGATCACACCGATTTCCGCAAAAAGAGCAGATGTTTTTTGCACTAATTGATTAAATATATCTTGCTCAATCGCAATAATTTTATCTGCCGCGCTGGATATATCACGCTCCAGCTCTGATAACTCGGTTGTGGTAAAGCGAACATTATTGGCAAGTGTCTGTCTGTGAATAAAAGGGTTATCATCGCTTGCCACCATTAATTTATCGGCGTGACGCGCTGGCATATCAATGAAATAGCCAAGAACATTGTTAAATTTTATTTTCAGAGTAGTTATTGATGTTTCTTTTTGATATTTCTCTTGTAGCTCAGCTATTAGCTGACGGCTTTTATCGCGCAAAATCCTAAGCTCATCAAGCTTTGCACAATATCCCAAGCGAATAAAGCCCCCGTCTCTTGTAAGTAGTGGCGGCGTATCATTCATCGCGCGTATAAGATCATCTTGCAGAGCAGATAATACAGGTATTTGCTGCAATTTTTTAAGTAAATCACTGAAAGTTTTTGCAGCAATATTATCATCTTGCATTTGCTCACGGATAATCTCGCTTTGTGCCAAGCCATCACGTATTACACACAGATCTTTAGGGCCACCGCGATCAACGCCAAGACGCGATAATGCACGTTCAATATCTGGTGAGCCACGTAAAAAATCGCGAATTATGCTGCGTAAGTTAATATTATTTGCAAAGCATTCAACACGATCAAGGCGGCGATTTACCATATCGATATCAGCCAGTGGAGCAGACAAACAAGAGTGCAGCAGCCTTGCCCCTGCGCTGGTTAACGTATAATCCATGACCTCAAGCAAGCTACCTTTGCGCTCTCCTGATAATGTACGCACTAGCTCTAAACTCTTGCTGGTTGCTGCATCAATTTCCATTATATTGCCGCAAGCCAGCCTTTCGGGCGGTGATATATGCGGCGTTTTGCCCTTTTGTGTGCGCAATATATAATCAATTAATGCGCCAGCGGCTGAAATCTCAGCTCTAGTAAAGCTGCCAAAGCTCTCTATTGTGCCAACATTAAATAATTGCTCTAAATGTTTTGCTGCGTTTTGAGTGTCAAATAATGAAGAGCCTTGCGTTGTTAATTTTTGTTCAAAAGAGGAAAGGGCAGAGCTGTATTTTTCTAATAATTTATCAGATAGCAAAATTTCGCTAGGCTTTATGCGCTCCAAAATTGTACGTAAATTATCGCTTGTGGCTGATTGCACAGTGAAAGAGCCAGTTGAAAGTTCCATCCATGCAACCGCGCATTCTCCTGCTATTTCAGAAATGCTGCATAAATAGTTATTTTGCCGCGCATCTAAAAGGGTATCTTCTGTTAATGTTCCTTGTGTTACAATGCGAACTGCTTCGCGGTTTACAAGGGCTTTTGAAGGGCTTCTACCTTCTTTTCTTGCGCGCGCTTTTGCTTGCTCTGGCGTTTCTGTTTGCTCACATATTGCAACTTTTTGCCCTGCGCGAATTAATTTGGCTAAATAAGGTTCGCATGAATGATGCGGAACTCCGCACATTGCAATGTCATTGCCCTGTGATTTACCGCGCTTTGTTAAGGTTATGTCGAGTATATCCGCAGCTTTTATTGCGTCATCATAAAATAGCTCGTAAAAATCACCCATACGATAGAAAAGCAAGCAATCGGGATGATCCGCTTTTAAAACATGATATTGAGCCATCATTGGTGTGTGTCCTTGTGCAAGGAACACTGCCATTTTTTCATCCATGGTAGGTGCAGCAAAATTAGATTTTAAAGCAGTAGCAGAGATCATGATAGCTAATCTTTACCAGTAGAGCCAAAACCACCTTCGCCGCGCTCATCATTGTTTTCAAGCTCCGCAGTAACTCTCCAGTTGACATGAGTGTAGCGTTCAACAACCATTTGTGCAATGCGCATGCCGCGCTGAATTGTAAAGGGTTCTTTACCGTGATTTATAAGGATTACTTTAATTTCACCGCGATAATCCGCGTCAATTGTACCAGGGGAGTTCAGAACAGTTACGCCATGATTAATCGCCAAGCCAGAGCGCGGACGGATTTGCGCCTCGAATCCGTGCGGAAGAGCAATCGCCAGCCCCGTAGGAATCAGCGCGCGCTCACCCGCGCCAAGCTCAAGCGCATCTTCTAATGCTGCGGTTAAATCCATTCCAGCAGAATGTGTTGTCGCATAGGTAGGGAGCTTTAATCCAACGGCGTGATCTAGTGGTTTAAGAGCAACTTCTATATCATCATTATTTGTTATTATTATGCTTTTATCTGTCATGTTCATCCATATATTTAACTATTTGTTGTATTAATTTACATGCAATATCGTCTTTGCTTGCACGCGCCCATTTCTCTATTTTATTTTGAGATATAAAATATATTTGATTTTGATCGGAAGCGAAAGTCTTTTCCACGCCATTTTCATCTAATCCCACTTCATTTGCGATTATCCAGTCACATTTTTTCGAGGCCAGCTTGGCCGTGGCATTTTCCTCAAGCTTTTGCGTCTCTGCGGCAAAGCCTATAACTAGCTTTGGGCGCTTGGTTTTGTGCGAGGCTATCATATGCAAGATATCAGTGCTTTGGGTTAGCTCTATGTTGGGGGCGATGTTTTTAGATGTTTTTTTTATTTTTTGACACTGTTTTTGCGTCGGTGTCCAGTCACTTACAGCGGCGGCGCATATGGCAATATCAGCGGGAAGTGCGCCAGAGCAGGCCTCAAGCATTTCTTTTGCGCTCTCTATATGCACTGTTTTTATGCCGCATGGGTCATTAAGGTTTGTTGGTCCTGATATTAAGGTCACATTCGCGCCTGCATCACGTAATGACTTGGCAATAGCATGCCCCTGTTTTCCCGAAGAGCGATTTCCCAAAAAACGCACAGGATCAATGGATTCGTAAGTAGGGCCGCTTGTTACTAATGCCTTATAGCCTTTCAGCGGTTTTTCAAAAAAAAAATCGGTTATGGCTGTGAATATTTCTTCAGGCTCACTCATTCGACCTTCGCCAGTTTCGTTGCACGCCATATCTCCCGCATTTGGGCCGATTTGTAAAATGCCCCGCTGCTTTAGAGTTTTTATATTGGCTTGCGTTGCCGCATTATTCCACATTTCAGGGTTCATTGCTGGAGCAATTATTATAGACTTATTGGCGGCGAGCAGGGTAGTAGAGGCAAGGTCATTTGCAAGGCCATGCGCCATCTTTGCAATAATATCCGCACTTGCGGGTGCAACTATTATAAGGTCAGCTTCACGACTAAGATTTATGTGATCCATTCCTGCATTATTGTCAGACCATATATCTGTATAGGCTTTATTTTCAGATAAAGCAGCAACGCTTAAGGGCGTTACAAATTGCTCTCCTGCTTTTGTTAATATGCATTTTACATTACCGTTATTTTTTTTAATTAACCGAATGAGATCCAGCGTTTTATAGGCGGAAATCCCTCCTGAAATTATAAGTAATATGTTTTTATCTTTCAGCATATTCGTATTATTACTTATCTTTGATGTTCATGTAAAGAAAAAGCCTCGCAAATATGTGCAAGGCTTGGAAACTTTTATAATTTAGAATTGATTACTGCTGTTGCATCATCTTTTTCATGGCATCACCCATAGATATAGCAGATTCTTTAGCGTTATCCTTTAGCGTATCCTCGTCTTGCACAATTTCCTTAACCTCATCCATGACTTCTTCAAACGCATAGTCAGAATTACTCAATGCATCGTCAAAATTAACACCAAGGTCACTTGCTCCACCTGCTGCGGGAGATATATTAGCGATTGATGATGATCCATCATTTGGTGAGATATTGCTATATATTGCAAACATAGCAACAAGGCCAACGGCTAGAACAGTTGTTGAGTACATAACTGATTTTGTGAAGTTATTCATTTTTATATTAACTTTCTCATGATTTTTGATATTTTATTACCATTTTACAGGGATTAAAGATATATTATATAACACAAGATGTCAATAAAAATATAATCTTGAGTTTTAAGTTTAAGCCTTCATCCCCTGATGGACAGCGACAATTCCAGCAGACATATTGTTGTATCGGGTGCGTTTGAAGCCAGCATTTTGTATGCGCTGTAATAGGTTTTCTTGCGTCGGAAATTTTCTTATGCTCTCAACCAAATATTGGTAGCTATCCTCATCATCAGCGATTTTTTTGCCAATGCGCGGGATTACATTATAGGAGAAAAGGTCATACGCCTTGGCAAGCGGAGCAGTTTGTACATGGCTAAACTCAAGGCAAAAGAATTTACCGCCCGAGCGCAGCACTCGATATGCCTCGCCGAGCGCAGTATCTATATGTGTAACATTTCTAAGGCCGAATGCTATTGTATACACATCAATGCTTTCATCAGGGATAGGGAGCTTTTCCGCGTTGCCTGTTACCCATTTAAAATCATTAATCCAGCCCTTATCAATGGCGCGGTCTCTACCAACACTAAGCATGTTGTCGTTAAGATCGCAAAGCGTTATGTTCGCGCCGCTGCCGATTTTTTTGCGAATGCGAAAAGCGATATCACCAGTGCCGCCAGCAACATCAAGATAATCCGCAGGCCTGCCATCTATATTAGAGCGAGGCCTTATCATGCGGATAAACTTATCCTTCCAAAGACGGTGCATTCCACCGCTCATAAGGTCATTCATAAGGTCATATTTGTCAGCAACACTATCAAATACGCCGATAACATTTTCAGTTTTTTCCTCTGGTGAGACTTGTTTTTCCCCGAACCATGATTTTTCTGGATTTTCCACTCTGTTTTTCTCCCTTAAACAATGTTAGTAGTTAGCACATGAGTTTAATAAAAGCTATGGCTACTGTTGCAGGAATGACGGGATTATCACGAATCGCAGGATTCGTGCGTGATGTGCTTATGGCTGCTTATTTGGGTGCAGGGCCTGTTGCGGATGCTTTTTTTGTGGCATTAAAGCTGCCCAACTTTTTCCGCCGAGTTACAGCCGAGGGAGCTTTTAGCATAGTTTTTGTCCCTATGTATTCCAAAACGCTACAGATCGAAAGCAAGGAAAAGGCTGATTTATTCGCAAGTAATTCCTTTATGGTTATGCTTTGCGGGCTATCAGTCTTTACGCTGATTGCCATTATTTTTATGCCCTATATGATTGGCGCAATTGCACCAGGTTTTTATGATGACCCTATTCGTATGCCATTGGCGGTAGAGCTTGCACGTATCACTTTTCCTTATCTTATATTAATGTCATTAACGGCTCTTTTAGGTGGCATTCTTAATGCAATGGATCGCTTTGCACCATTTGCTTTTGCGCCAGTGCTTTTTAATCTTTCCTTGATTATAGGATTGTTGCTTAGCGATCATTTCGAAACGGTTGGCCATGCATTAGCATGGGGATTATTTGGCGCAGGGATTTTGCAATTTGCCTTTCTTTGGGGCTGTGCGCAGCGAGCGGGGGTGAGGATTACTTTTTCTATGCCAAAGCTTGATAAAGACGCACGTAAAGTGTTGAAACTTATGGGGCCAGCGATTTTAGGCGCGGGAGTTGTTCATATTAATTTATTCGCTGATCTTATA
>JAMONE010000083.1 GCA_027066695.1 Micavibrio sp.
TGGCTTAGCTATAGATAATATAATAGCCATAAACTAGACCACCTCACCAATATATATCTGCTGAATTATTTATGTACTTTTTGCCATATCTAAGTACATCTCAAGTTAAAAACAGGGCTATATAGCCTATGCCACATAAAATGATTCAATTTTAAATACGTATTGACCCGCAGAGCTTGTCTTTATATTCAACATCGCAAAATTGAGCAAGATTTTGCGGGTTTTTTATCGAGATAGCGCGTTTTTCCGAGGTCACGCCATAAGGTTCAAGCTTGGCAAGAGCGCGGGAGAAAGTCTCTGGCTTAATACTTAAACGAGTGGATATTACGGATTTATCGTAAGGTAAATCAACAATCATAATATCGTCACTACTGCCCTTATGAGCTTTACAAAAGCGTAGTAAAAATGCTCCGACGCGTTGTGGTGCGGTTCTGGATGTTACCTGCTCTAATTGTTGAACAAGATAATGTTGACGTGAGGAAATTGCGCCAAGCATAAGAATAGCAAAATGACTGTCTTCTTCGATTTTTTTAATGAAAAAGCTACGCGGAATTACAATTACTTCTGCATTTCCTATTGCTTGTGCATATGCGGGATATTTTTTGTGATTGCTAAATACGGCAGCTTCGGCAAAGGACTCACCAGGGCCAAATATATGGATAATAACCTCCTCACCTTCGCGGGAAATACGGGAAAGCTTTATCCAGCCATTTAAAATAATAAAGAAATTTTCTGCCGAATCGCCTGCCGAGAATAATTCTTGGCCTTTATTTAAAGTTTTTTGCCTGCAATGCTTTGTCAAATCTTCTATGATTTCCTCTCCCACTGTTAAGAAAAGGGGGGATTTTTTTATGGCATCTTTTAATTCCATTATGTACTCCTGAAATTATAATAGATTCCTCCACTCCCAAGAGATTGGTCGGAATGACAAAGTGCTAATACCCCACCCCCTTGGGGCGGGAGTATTCAGGTAATTCTAGTTTTCTTGCTTATTAACCAATTTATTAGCACCTATCCAAGGCATCATAGCGCGTAATTTTGCGCCTGTTTCTTCAATCGGGTGCTTGGCTTCACTTTCACGGATTTTTACAAGCTTGGTTAAGCCTTCTTTATTTCCGCCCATAAAGTCTTCAACAAATTTACCTGATTGAATATCAGCCAAAATACGTTTCATCTCTTCTTTGGTTTCGCTAGTAATAATGCGCGGGCCTGATACGTAATCACCAAATTCCGCAGTGTTAGAGATAGAATAGCGCATGTTAGCAAGGCCGCCCTCATACATTAGATCAACGATTAATTTCAGCTCGTGCAAGCACTCGAAATACGCCATTTCAGGTGGATAACCCGCTTCGACTAAAACTTCATAACCAGCTTTTACAAGCTCTGACGTTCCGCCGCAAAGCACTGCTTGTTCACCGAATAAATCAGTTTCGCACTCATCCTTGAATGTCGTTTCAATGATGCCAGAACGACCACCACCAACAGCAGATGCATATGATAGAGCAAGATCTTTAGCATTACCCGTTGCATCTTGCGCAACCGCGATAAGACATGGAACGCCGCCACCTTTTTGGTATTCACCGCGCACTGTATGACCAGGGCCTTTTGGTGCGACCATAAATACGTCTAAATCAGCGCGAGGCTTGATTAGATCAAAATGGATATTAAGACCATGAGCAAATACTAAAGCTGCGCCCTGCTTAAGGTTAACTTCGAGATCATCGCGGTAGAGATCGGCTTGGTATTCATCAGGAACAAGTATCATAACGACATCAGCATCTTTTACAGCTTCGGCGGGAGGAAGAACCTCAAAGCCAGCTTTTTTTGCTTTAACCGCAGATGATGAACCATCACGAAGACCAATTACAACGCTCTCAACGCCGCTATCTTTCATGTTTAGCGCATGCGCATGTCCCTGTGATCCATATCCGATCACAACAACTTTCTTTGATTTGATAAGTTCAAGATTACAATCTTTATCATAATAAACATTCAATGATGTTTGATTTGCAGGTGTTGCCTGCGCTGTGTTACTTTGTCCCATAATTAAAACCTTTTTCAAATTTTTGCTTAAGCAGTCGCATAAAACATGGTTTTTCGTCAATAATCAAGCAAAAGATTGCTTATAATTAATTCTCAGGTTAGCATGCCCTAGCTTATGTTAAATTAACAATCTGACATCGTCATCGCAAGCCGTATGTAAGCGCGGCGACCTACTGCATCTCTTTGTAAACGCTAGATTGCCACGTCGCAAAAACTCCTCGCAATGACGGTTAGTGTCTTATTTTAACGCATCAACGCTAAAACCACTGTAAATACCCCGTAACTTGCGGCGGGGTCATTCATTAATTTTGGTAAGGAAGCCACTAATATCACTGCGCAAAGTGTCTGATTGGCTTGAAAGTGCTAATGCTGTTTTATCAATACCTCCCATAGCTTTTTCGGCTTGTTCCATTGAAGAGCCTATATCTTTCACATCATTATCAATATCAGATACACCAGCCGATGCTGTATTAATATTTTCAGTGATTATTCGTGCCGCTGAGTTTTGCTCTTCTACGGTCATTGCAATATTTGATGTGTAATCACCAACTTTTTCAATATCGTCCTGAACAGCCGCCAGAGCGGAGATAACATCTTGTGAAACATTTTGTATATTAGAGATATCAACTGTTATATCATCTGTGGCTTGTCCAACTTGGCTAGCCAGTTCTTTAACTTCATGGGCAACAACAGCAAAGCCTCTTCCTGCATCACCAGCGCGCGCAGCCTCAATAGTAGCATTAAGGGCAAGCATATTAATTTGATTGGCAATACCTTGAATAACTTCGATTATTTTATTTATAGATAAAGACGCTTCACCAAGCTTTCCTGCTAACTCATTACTTTGCTTTGTTTTTTCAACCGCACCATTAACAAGTTTTCGAGAGCTTGAAACCTGCTGTGTGAGCTCGGCTATATCAGAGCTCATTTGCTGTGTTGTCGTTGCAACCGATGCAACATTTTCAGACGTATTGTTGGATGCAGCAGTTACCAGTTTAATTTTTTCATATATATTTTGCACTAATTCTTCAAGTTCATTAGATGAAATAGATAGGCTTGTCGCGGTTTCTGCGACGGTGTTAACTGCTTTTGTTGAATCTTTTTCAAAGATATTAACAAGATTCTGAATTTCTTTTTGACGGCGTTCTTTTTCTTTTTGTTCTTTTTCCTGAGCTTTTTCTATTCTAATTTTTTCAACAGAAGTTTGCTGGAATATTTGGAGAGATCGCGCCATTTCTCCAATTTCATCTTGGCGTTCATAATCCTCAATATCAAGGTCATAGTTACCATTAGTAAGTTCTGACATAGTTGCAGTTATACGTTTTATAGGCGCTATTACTTGCTTGCTAAAGAATAGGGATATGGCTGATGCAACAATTAAACAAATTATACTGATAAGGGCAGATTTCATTGCTACATCGAAGATAGTGTCACTTAAAATTGTAGCATCAAGAACCATCCATATTTCACCACCAGCATCATTACCTGTTGGGAGGACCAAATGCAGGAGATTATTTTTTTTATCCAAATAAAAACCATCTTTTAAATCATCTGCATCAGGTCGCTTATATGTTGAGTTAACTTCGGCCTGCATGGTGAGTGCCTCTGTATAGTAAGCAAGTTCCTTGGTAATTTTATCCATCATAAGGTTAAGTTTTTTTAAACGCTTGGGGTTATTCGCATATTTTTTAATGCCTGCTGCCACTTTGTTACGTTTTTTAAATAATTTATCTTCATAGCCATCACTATATGCCGTGCGCCAAAGCTTTTCTTCGGATGCTAAATAGATCGCACTATATGGTGTTTTACCAAGGTCAGTTTGCCCATTAACGGAGAAAAAGATTAGGTCTGGTGTTGACGTATATAAATTATACGCATTTCCATCTTGTATATTTGCGTAATTCCCGCCTCCTACAGAAGGCTTCATTAAGTTAAGCACAGGTTGAGCACTTACTTTTGATAAAGATTGCATAGATTTTATTGTTGCGCCGTAGCTGTATAAATAGAAATATGTGCCAAGTACGGAACATAAAACCACCAACACAGCAATTGGTCCAAAAATTATCAGTCTTCTTAACGTTAGGAAGCGGGACATTATTTATTAAACCTTGTATTGGTTAAGTATTATTTCTTACTTGTACAAACACCTTTTACACAAATCTCAGCATAACCGCTGTGACAGTTAAGACATGCTTCTGGTGCTAAAGAAGGATGAGCTGCGCCCATGTCTTTACCATCGATAGTGTATGCGCCATATACTGGTTCATCCATTAAATGTTCAGTAACAAGAATTACACCAATATCGGTAAGTTCAAGAACAGCGGTTGAGATATCTTCATATTCTCCGCCATTTTTATAGCCAGCATCTTGGGCAGGATTAACACGAACATTATAAGCTGTGCCATGTCCTTCGTTAACCCAGTTATACATTTTGAAGGTTTCTTGAACAATAGAAGGCAAATCTTCTGATATAGGCTTGTCATTACTAGGGATCGCACCAGATGAAATAATTGGCCATTCTTCCCAGCCTTCAGGCATTGTAGCATTAGACCCTTCTGCATAAGCAGCAGAGGATAAAGTTATAATAACAAAAGCCCCTAACATTAACGCTAGATTGGTAATTTTAAAAACAATAGACATAGTATTTTCCTTTATTTATTTAACCATTAAAGTTATCACATTTAACATGCCCTAGCAATGAGGCGTTAGACAATTAACTTGTGTAACCCTCATGAATTAGCTACATAGTTTTAGATGAGCGAAATTATTAAAATAAATGGAAAATAGTGAAAACATAATGTACTTAGCGTTTAGATTTTTGGCACGTACAGATATTTTCTTTTATCTCATATTGTGGTTGATAGTGCTTTTAGTGATGGGAACTATTGCGCAAAAAGATATTGGCCTATACATGGCGCAACAGCTTTACTTTTCCTCATTCATTATATGGTTTGGCAATATTTTGCCACTACCTGGTGGTTATTTAACGCTCATATTTATTTCCGTAGGGCTAATTAGCAAGTTATTCCTTGATAAGTGGAAGTGGCAAAGGCTTGGAACATTTACCATTCATTTGGGCGCTCTTTTACTGCTGTTTGGTGGGTTTTTGACAGCTCAATTCAGCTCTGAAGGTTTTATGGTTATCAAGGAAGGGCAGAGTAGTGATTTCATCACGGACTACCATGGTTTAGAGCTTGTCATCACTGATAAGCAAGGCAATATGGCTATGTTCAGTGATAAGAGCTTTAAGCAGAGCAAGGCTCTTAAATCCGAAGCCATTCCTTTTTCAATCGAAATTATCGAGTTTTGCAAGAATTGTGAGATTGATGCAAAGGGCGGGCTTGTGGCCTTGCCTAATGCAATTAAAAGCGAAGAAAATCGCGCAGGGATAAGCATTGATATTGATGGTGAGGCGCTAATAATTATGGAGGATATGCCAACGCCTCCCATAATATTAAATCACAAGATAGAGCTGCGTCATAAACGAACCAAATTACCATTTTCAATCAAGCTACTCGACTTTGAAAAGCAAATCCATCAAGGAACTTCTATGGCGCGTAGCTATCGTTCTGATGTTATTTTGCAAGATAATGGCTTGGAATGGCGCAGCCGTATTCAGATGAACGCGCCGTTGCGCTATAAGGGTTATACATTTTATCAGTCATCTTTTATTGATGGCGGCGCAAATGCTGCTGATACTACAGTTCTGGCCGTTGTTAAAAATATCGGGCGGCTTTTCCCTTATATTTCAAGCATAATCATGTGCATTGGTCTTTTAATTCATTTGGCTCAACGCTTGCCGCCTTTAATGCGGGGGGTGAAAAACTGTTATATTTTGCTTTGTTGTGGCATGGTTTTGCTTAACCCTACAGACATTAATGCCGCGCAACCCCCTGCTTTAAATTATGAATCCTTTGCGCGCATAGCTATTTTACATGAAGGCAGAGTAAAGCCGTTAGATAGCTTTGCGCGATTATGGCTGATGACATTTTCAGGGCGCAATACGATATCAGGCACACCAGCGATTAATTGGCTTGCCGAGCTTTTGTTTGATCAAAACAAAGCCTATTACAGGCCTGTATTTAATATCCCTAATCCTGATGTTCTTTTCGCTCTTTCTTTAGAGTGGCGGGAGGGGCATCGCTACTCCTTTGCTGAAATATCTCCTGCTATTAAAGCCAATATAGATATGATTAAATTATTACGTAGCAAAGATCGCGCAGAGCTGACAATGGCGCAAAGCCAACTGCTTGACCTACATATAAGGATACTTTTATATTTCGAAATAAGCCGTTCCGTTTCTTTAATACTGCCTGATTTAGAGATTGATTCTTCAACGCTAGCTGAAAAATTGAGCTTGCCCCTAAATGAAAAACTGATTTACATTGATTTTATGGGTAGCCTTCCCGTTTTTATTGATTTGATATCAAAGCTAAAGCAAAGAAATAATGGTGATTTTAGCGATGAAGACAGAAATCTCATTCGGCTTGATAAAGCATTCCAACGTTTTGAGCATGATCGCACAACTGTTATATTTCAGATATTCCCGCCGCAATGGAAAAGCAAGGATGATCGCTGGACTTCGCCTTGGGGGGTAACGCAAAGCGGGCAAGGCTCGCCGCAAAGCTCGGCTTTCTTAAAATCTTGGCATGATATGGCCAGATCATATCGTCAAAATGATGCGGCAAGCTGGGCAGAGCAAAGCTCTAAGGCACTTAGTCAATCATATGAAATTAGCAAGCATCAGCTAGCCCCAAGGGTGCTTGATATCGAATATAGATATAATTCACTGAATTTATTCAAATATAGCATGGGGTTTTATATTGCGGCTTTTATCATATTTTTATTTGGATATTTGGGTGCGCGTAGGATATCCCGAAAACTAAGTCTTACCATGATTAGTGCAGGTTTATTTCTTCATTTTACAGGAATATGTGCGCGTATGTATATTATGGCGCGTCCCCCTGTGGCTACGCTTTATGAGTCCATTATTTTTGTTGGACTAATCGCAGTTTTCTTTGCCCTTTTGCTAGAGTGGCGCGGGCGCAGCGGCGTAGGCATTCTAATTGGCTCTATCATTGGCGCAACGCTGCATTTTATTGGGATGAAATATGCTATAGAAGGCGATTCCATGGGAATGCTTGGCGCGGTGCTTGATACAAATTTCTGGCTAGCTACTCATGTTGTGACCATTACGATAGGTTATGGTTGTTGCTTTGTTGCTGGTTTGCTGGCTCATGCCTATTTATTGATGCAGATTTTTTGCCCGAAAGATCGTAAAGCAATTAATGATATTGCATCAAACATGCTGGGAGCGGCTCTTATCGCGCTTTTCTTCTCTATTTTAGGAACTATTCTAGGCGGTATTTGGGCGGATCAATCTTGGGGGAGATTTTGGGGGTGGGATCCAAAGGAAAACGGCGCAATGGTGATTTGCTTATGGTTGATATTTTTATTACATGGCCGTGTCGCAGGAAAGCTTAAACCGATAGCCTTCGCCGCGGGCATGGTTTTAACCAATGTGATTGTGGCACTTGCATGGTTTGGTGTTAACCTTCTTAATGTAGGGCTGCATAGCTATGGCTTTACCGATAGCACAGCAATTTATTTAGCTCTATTCACTGGGGTGGAATTGCTTTTTGTTATTATTGTTTGGGTTATTATCCATTTGAAGACTGTTAAAATAATGTCTTAATATTATTACACTTGACAAGAAAGCTAAAAATTGGCCATATACGCCTTCGATTATATCGACCCTGTATTTTTTGTGGCGGAGTAGCTCAGGGGTTAGAGCAGTGGAATCATAATCCATGTGTCGGCAGTTCAAATCTGCCCTTCGCTACCATTATTTCTCTTTAAAATCATTATGTTATAAAATTTATGTTTCGGGCAACGCTGATAATGCTTTTATGCGTAAAAGGTATAGGTTGTTCCGCAAAAAATATTTACCTTGACTTTTTAGTAATAATATAGGAATATAATCCACACAAACGCCACAATTACGGCTACTGGTGGTAAGTTTACATATTTCATAAGTTGTAATGAGAAAAATTTCAAAGAAAGAGCAAAATATTTCTGCTTATTAATCTACTTATTAATAAGTATCTTTCATATAATCGAGAAGCTCTTGCGATGCTTGACCGTTTATGTTCAGCTTAGCCTCTTCTTGAAATTGCTTAATAGCATCTTGCGTCATTGGGCCGCTCATACCGTCTATTGGGCCGGGATATAGCCCTCGGCTCATTAGCTCTTTTTGGATTTGCGCAGTTATATAGCTCTGGATATTAGATGATGCGCTGCCGCCACTATAGTTATTTTGAGTTTTCGGCAGGTTATCTACAATGCGATTAACATCATCGACGCTTATGCCTAGTGATGATGCCAGTTGTTCAAGCGCGGATTTTGCCTCGGGGCTTCCTTGGTCGGCGGCTTTTTTGTACCATGAGAGCGCGTCATTAGGGTGGGTTTCCCCCAATAAGCCATTTTCATAGATTAACCCAAGATTATACGCAGCCTCTGTTACGCCTTCATTCGCAGCCATTTCAAAGAAATGAGCCGCTCGTTTAGGGTTATAGGCAACGCCTATGCCTTCAATATTTGCAATACCAAGATTATACTGAGCTTCGGGATGGCCAAGCTTTGCTGCTTCATTATATAAAACCATAGCATGTTCAACATTCTGCTCTACGCCAAGCCCTTGGTGATATAAAACACCTAGATTATATTTAGCATTAGATATCCCGTTTTGCGCGGCTTCTTGAAACCATAGAGCGGCGCGAGGCAGATTTTTCTCAATTTGCCCGTGTCCCGCAACATATATCGCGCCCATATCATGTTGAGCTTCAGGTATGCCTTCAAAGGCTTGGTTTTCAATTTTCTTTGCAATATCTTTAAGATTAGGATCAGGTGTGATGCGCTTTTTTAATGAAGCGGTGTATGAGCCATTATTTTGCGTTTGAACCTTTATCGGCGATTTTGCAATAGGCTTATTGATTTCCTTGAGCGGCACTGGCGTTGGCTCTATCTTATCTTGAGAGGTTAAGCTTGATGGCTCTATCTGATTAAGGCGATGCGCCACGCGCTCTGGATCACTTTCAAAGGCGGCTAGCATTTCTGTTTCATTGTTTATATCAAGAAGCGCTATATCTTTATTGATTTGTGATGGATCATTTATTCCTTCGTGAATAGTTATGCCATAGTTATTATCTGCTGAACGCTCTATTAATGGCGCAGGCGTTGGCTCTATCTTATCGCTATAGCTGTAATCATTTATTACTCCACTGTTATTGGTGTAGTAATCCGTTTGTTGGGAGTTTTGCGGCGTATGTAGCGATATTATCGGCGGCGCACTTGCTGTTATAACACTCGAAGATGGCGTATTTGCTCCATTAACTATAAAGCCTATAAGCATGGCAATAACTAGAATCAGGGCAAGACTTGTCCCTTGAATGCGAACAGGCTTGCGCCACCATGGCATTAATGCTTCTTCTTGTAGGCGGCGGCTAAGGGCTATCGGGTCTGTTTGCAACGCCTCATCAGATATTTGCGGTATATTGATGCCTGCTACTGCCCCTTGATCGGTCAGTAAAACCATAGCTTTTGCGTTTAGTGCATCGCGCGTTTCAAGCACGGCTTGCTCAATTCTGTCCACTTTACGCAAAATGCGGTTACGATCTTCGATAGCTTTGTCGATTTTGCGATCTAATTTCAAATATTCAGACGAAGTATTCTCTATTTTATTGTCTAAGGCCTCATTACGCGTTTCAGCCTCGCTAACGCGTTTGGTTAGAGCAACGTAAGCGGCAACATTATTAACCATCTTCTCGCCTTGCTCTTTTTGCGTGATAGCTAAAGATTTTTGGCGTTTGATTATAATGTCGTCTTTTTTATTCTGTTTTGCGATGGTCTCTTTTAGTTCTTCAAGGGTTTCGCTGCGCTCATTATCCTTACTCTCAAGCTCCTTAACAAGATTTTTGGCTTCTTCTAATTGTTTGAGTGTACTTTTAACGCTATTTTCAATGCGAGATGATTTCTTGTTTGCTTCATTTTGTTTGTTAGAAACTTTTTGCTCAAGATCTATATAATTTGCTTCTTGGGTAGATGTCTTTTCTTCAAGATTTTTGATTGTGGCCTTGTATTGTGCCAATTGTTTCTTCATTGCGCCTTGATCGTCTTTAGATATCTTAAGCTTTGAATTTAAAGATTTAAGCAAGAGCAATATTTGTATTTGCGTATTATCGGCAGGTAGCATAGGTTCACCTGATTTTTTAGATGCTGCTGTGGGCTTGTTAATATATGGCGCATCGTCATTATCTGCATTTTTAAAAAACACACGCCCTTCAGATGTTTTAGTAAAACTCATAACAAGCCATCCTTAACTCGAGAAAAAATTAATATCCATATACATAATAGAAACAATAACGTTCTGGCAAGAATTTCACCATTTTATATCATTTATCCTTTGGATAAGTTTGCCGATCTAAGAAATCTCGTAAAACTCATGCAAAGCCTCGATTTGCTTGCGGCATTGATTAAGTAAAAAATCGTAGCATTGCTGAACGTCTTTTGTCTCTTGCTGACATAAAATATAATGCAGCGTAAACAGCAATCCTGATGCTATTTCCACTGTGCTTATATCGTCTTTGGCCAATTCATCGCATAAAGAGACAAGTTTGTCTTCCACGTGATCTTGGTTTTCCAGTATTATCAGCTCTGTAATAGCTTGCACACCACAAGTATTAGCTTTATTAGCTTCATAAGTCATTAAATTTCCCCACACACATATTTAATATAGTGTTTACATAGCATACTATTGTAAAGTTATGCAAACTTTTATTTAATTAAATGGTTAATTGCTGTTTAAATATGTTAGTAATTCCCTTATGAATGATAAATTGGAAAATATAGAAATTACTCTGGCACATCATGAGCAGCAGCTTCAGGATTTAAATGATGTAATTACAGATCAGTGGAAGCAAATTGAATTGCTCAACCGCCGTTTGGATAAGGCACTGGGTAAAATAGAGCAGTTAGAGTCGGGGCAGGATGTAGATGTTCCTGTGGATAGGCCGCCACATCATTGATTAAAAAACTCCCGTAAGTTGTTGCGTACTTCATCGGGGTTTTTGAGTTTATTTATTTTTGCTCTGAACTTTGCGGAGTCTGGATATCCTTCACAATACCAAGATAAGTGCTTACGCGCCAAAGGCACACCGCGCCTTTGTCCATAATGTTTTAGGATAGCGTTATAATGATCTAATATTAGGGTGAGCTTTTCTTCCTTATCTGGTTCTGGTGGTATGTTGCCAGTTTTGAGATAATCAATGATTTGCTTTAAAAGCCATGGCTTGCCTTGAATCCCTCGCCCTATCATAACTCCATCAGCGCCAGATTGCTTCATAGCGGTAACAGCGTCTTGCGGAGTTAATATATCACCGTTAACAATTACGGGGATATCTATTGCTTCTTTAACCTCGCGCACAGCCGCCCAATCTGCTTGGCCGCTATATTTCTGCTCTCGGGTTCTGCCATGCACTGTAATCATTTGCACGCCAAGCTCTTGCGCTGTTTTTGCTATCTGCGGAGCATTGCGGTTTTGATCGTCCCAGCCAAGGCGCATTTTCACTGTAACAGGGATTTTTACTGCTTTTACAGTTGCTTCCATGATTTGTGCGGCGAGTTTCTCATCACGCATAAGCGCAGAGCCAGCCATTTTCTTTACCACCTTTTTAACGGGGCAGCCAAAATTAATGTCGATAATAGCAGCTCCGCGTGCTTCGTTCATACGTGCGGCTTTGGCCATTATTTCAGGATCACAGCCAGCAATCTGTACGGCGATGGGAAAGGCTTCTGCATAATTTTCATTGGTTTTGAGTGAGCTGCTGGTTTTTTGAAACATCTCACGGCTGGCTATCATCTCGGAAAAAACTAATCCTGCGCCATATTGCTTTACAAGCGTGCGAAAGGGCAGGTCTGTAATTCCTGACATTGGTGCAAGCAGGACGGGGTCTTCAATTTTAATGTTACCTATGGAAAAAACCATGCTAATATATAGCTGCTTGAAAGGTGTTGGTGCAATGTTTTTTGAAACATATAAATCTTTGAACTATGATGAACGCTCCGATGGGGTCGTGCCATATATATTGCTGATGCATTATACTGGCATGGAAACAATGGAAGCCGCGCGTGAGCGGCTTTGTGACCTTGAAAGTAAAGTCAGTGCGCATTATTTGATCGATGAAGATGGTTCTATATATAGTTTAATTCCCGAGAGTAAACGTGCTTGGCATGCGGGGGCATCCTATTGGCATGGTGATATTGATATAAACTCGGCATCTATCGGAATTGAGCTTGTAAATAAGGGGCATGAATTTGGCTATCGCGCCTTTCCTGATGCGCAGATGCAAAGCTTACTTGAATTGTCGCGTAAAATAATGTCTAGCAATAATATAACGCATGTTTTGGGGCACTCTGATGTCGCGCCAGAGCGTAAAGCCGATCCAGGGGAGCTGTTTAACTGGCAATGGCTGGCAGAGCAGGGCATCGGAATTTGGCCAGATCCTACAGATGAAGAGTTTGAGCAAGCGCAAAAGCTTTCTTGTAATGATTATGATGTTGAAAGGCTTTTTACCAGTTTTGGTTATAATCCTATTGCAGCCTATATAGATGTAGTAACTGCATTCCACCGTCATTTTTATCCCGAAGCTTTTATTAATGGAACAGAAGGGCAGGTCTGCGCTCAAAGCATGGCTCGTTTATTGTCTATTATTCGTCAAACTCGTTGACTATAGATTTTCTATTTTACGCACGCTGCGCTGCGGATTACAGCCTTGCTGTAACCATAGGATGCCCTTTAAAACAAGTTTTGCAGAGCGTTCTATAGTTGATTTTTTATATCTTAAGTGTATTATCCCCAAGTCGAAGAAATCGGATGGCCGCTGCGCTCTTTTGGGCGGAGAGGAAAGTCTGGGCTTCACGGAAAAACGACGCCAGATAACGTCTGGGAGGAGCTTAACGGCTCTTACGGCTAGTGCTGAAGAAAATTAAACTACCTGTGTCTAGCATAGGAAAAGGTGAGAAGGTGCGGTAAGAGCGCACCGCGAATTCGGTAACGAATTTGGCATGGCAAACCCCGTCGGAAGCAAAACCAAATAGGAGCTGCATGTTGCATATGCATCAGGTGTTTTCCGCATCGTAGCTCGGGTAGGTTGCTTGAGGTATTTGGTGACAAATATCCTAGATGAATGGTCATCCCTTAATTTATTAAGGACAGAACCCAGCTTATAGATTTCTTCGACATTTTTTACCCTAGCTATAGCATCCCTGTGCTGCACTTCGCATGGGGATGTTAATTATTCGTGTGTTCTTGTTGTTTTTATAGTTTTAGCCGTGTGTTTTTAATAGTTATGGATTTCCTATGTCTCGGAGATGCTGTAACCGCCTATTCAGTGAAAACCACCTACGGCGCGGCGGTGAGGAAGTTTGATGTGTCGACGGTGCTTGAGGTGTTCATACGATAAAGCTCGGAGATTTCGGTGGCGGAGAGGGCGCGGT
>JAMONE010000084.1 GCA_027066695.1 Micavibrio sp.
TGGCGGTTTGCATGGCGTTGGTGTTTCTGTTGTTAATGCGCTGTCGGAATATCTTGATCTGCATATCAAACGTGAAGGCAAAGAATGGACTATGCGTTTTCGCCATGGCGAGGCTGGCGATGATTTAGTGGCAACTCGCGATTTAGATGCGGATGAGCGCACAGGAACGCAAGTAACGTTCCTTCCTTCTCCTGCTACATTTGCCATAACAGAGTTTGATTTTAAAGTTCTGGAAGATCGCCTGCGTGAGCTGGCTTTTCTTAATTCTGGCGTAAATATTTATCTTTCTGATAAACGAGCCGATAACGAAGAAGAGTGGCTGACTTCCCACTTGCATTTTGAAGGTGGTATTACAAAATTTGTTGAATATCTAAACCGTAGCAAAAAACCGATTATCAGTAACACAATTTCACTTAGTAATTTTGATGAGAAAAGCGGTGTTACCGTTGATGTTGCGCTTGAGTGGACGGATGCTTATCATGAGACGATGCTTTGCTTTACCAATAATATTCCCCAGCGCGACGGTGGTACGCATTTGGCGGGTTTCCGCGCTGCATTAACGCGGGTAATGGGTAAATATATTGATGAAAAGGGCTTGCTAAAAAAGGAAAAGACCAAGCTTACTGGTGAGGATATGCGCGAGGGGCTAACTTGCGTACTTTCCATGAAGATTCCTGATCCGAAATTCTCTTCACAGACAAAGGACAAGCTGGTTTCATCCGAGGTTCGCCCAATTGTTGAATCTTCTATATCCGAGCATTTAGGCGCATGGCTTGAGGAAAACCCTGCCGAAGCCAAAATAATCGTAAATAAGATTTCCGAGGCAGCAAATGCACGTGATGCAGCGCGTCGTGCGCGTGAGCTAACGCGGCGTAAGGGCGTGATGGATATTTCATCGCTTCCAGGTAAGCTTGCCGATTGTCAGTCTAAAGATCCTGCTATTTCTGAAATATTCATTGTTGAGGGAGATTCCGCGGGTGGCTCAGCCAAGCAAGCTCGCGCACGCCATAACCAAGCGATTTTGCCCCTGCGCGGTAAAATCCTTAATGTTGAGCGTTCGCGCTTTGATAGAATGCTTGCCTCTGAACAAATCGGAACGCTTATAACTGCGCTGGGTACATCTATTGGGCCAGAAGAGTTTAATATTGAAAAAGCACGTTATCATAAAATTATTATAATGACCGATGCGGACGTGGACGGGGCGCATATTCGTACGCTTCTTCTGACCTTCTTTTTCCGATATATGCCTGAAATAATTGAAAAAGGTTATCTTTATATTGCGCAACCACCATTATTTAAGGTGAAAAAAGGTAAGTCGAGCGAGATTTATTTGAAAGATGAGCGTTCACTTGAGGATCACCTTATTAGTATTGCCACTAATAATATTGTGATTGAGGATAGCGCGGGGCATACTCGCAGCGGCAATGATTTACGTGATTTGCTGGTTAAATCGCGAAGCCTTCGTAACTCTATTAATGCATTATCACAACGCGCAGGAAATCGCCGCGTGGTTGAGCAAGCCGCTATAGCAGGCGCATTCGATGAAAACGTAATCCGTGATGAAGAGCTTGGGGGAAGCTATGCCAAGACAGTAGCCGCGCGCCTTGATGCGCTTGAATCCAAGAATGAAAAAGGCTGGGAAGCCGTATTTACAGTTGATCGCGGCTATACTTTCTGGAAGAAAACCCGCGGAATAACTGAGCGCGTAAGCCTGTCAATTGACCGTGTACGCTGCGCCGATGCGGTGCGTTTACATGCTGCAAAAGACTGGCTTCAAGATGTATTCATGGGCAGCGTTGAGATTAAAATTGAGGGTAAAACCGTCAAAAAAGTAAATGGCCCCGCTGCATTTTATGATTATATTCAAGAAGCAGGCCGTAAAGGTTTGCAAATTGCGCGTTATAAAGGTCTTGGTGAAATGAACCCAGAGCAGCTTTGGGAAACTACGCTTGATCCGAATGTTCGTACGCTACTGCAAGTCGAAGTCGCTGACGCTATTAAGGCGGATGAGATATTCTCTACCCTGATGGGTGATGTCGTTGAACCCCGCCGCGAATTTATTCAGAATAATGCGCTGAAATCGAATATTGATACTTAAGGGAGTGTGATGGAATTTGACCGTGTAAAAGTAATTGACTCAGATATTGAGAAGCAAATTATTTTAACTCTTAATAAGATTGAGCGTGATTATAATGTAAAGATTTTACACGCCGTTGAATCAGGTAGTCGCGCATGGGGATTCCATTCTCCAAATAGTGATTATGATGTACGTTTTTTTTATGTTCATAAGCGTGATTGGTACTTAGATATTTATCTGGGGCGTGATGTTATTGAACTTCCGATTGATAAGATTTATGATGTTAGCGGGTGGGATTTAAAGAAAGCGTTACATTTAGCACTAAAATCTAATGCAGTCGTTATGGAATGGCTTAATTCACCAGTTATTTACAAATCTGATAGTGTTTTTTCTAATGATCTAAAGAATTTTTGCTTTCATAGCTTTGAAGAAAAAGCACTTATTCACCATTATATAAATATAGGTATGCGGCAAATAGACCAGTCTTGGCGCACATCAGATAAGGTTAAAATAAAAAAATACTTTTATATGATACGTCCAGCTATGGCATTAATGTGGCTTGAACAAAATGCAGGTAAATGTAATGTTCCGATGAATATACAAGAACTTATGCTTGAATTAAATTTGCCGTCAGTGATTAAATCTATTGTAGTTGATCTTATAGATAAGAAATTTGAATGTGAAGAGAAGTTAGAAATTTCTCGAATACAGGAATTGGATAAATTTATAATGAGTGAGTATGAGCATTCTAAGAAACGTGTTTTAGCATTGCCTAAAATAGATAATTTACCAGTTGATAAGGCAAATTCTTTTTTTCGAGAATGGTTAATTTAATTAAATTAGGATATTTTTTAAAATGAAACATAAATTTCTTATCACGGCGTTATTATTTGCTAGCTTTTTGCCCCTATCCGCCCACGCGCAAATGTCTTTGCAAAGCACAGATATTGCAGAAGGGGAAGCCCTATCTAATGCGCAAGTATTCAATGGTTTTGGCTGTGAGGGCGAGAATAAATCACCGCAGCTTTCATGGGAAGGTGTACCTGAAGGCACAAAATCTTTAGCGATAACTCTATATGATCCCGACGCTCCAACAGGCAGCGGTTGGTGGCATTGGGTGGTTTTTAACATCCCTGCTAATGTAACATCTATTGAGGCTGGCGCGGATATGCCAGATGGCGCAATTCAAAGCCGTACAGATTTCGGAAGCGTTGGCTATGGCGGTGCATGTCCGCCCGAAGGCGATAAAGCGCATAATTATATCTTAACTCTTCATGCGCTAAATGTTGAAAAGCTTGAGCTTGATGAAAATGCCAGCGGGGCTATGGTTGGGTATTTCATAAATGCCCATTCAATTAAAAAAGCCAACATTACGGCTACTTACATGAGATAGGCTATATAATGATCTATATTGCAGGTGTTTTGGGGTTTTTCGGGGGCTTTGCTCTAGGTTTAATGCTGCTATATTTTCTTTTGCGCAATGTCAGTAAAGAAGATATGATGAACGATCCATATATTAAGTGGAAATACGGCATTTTAAACTGGTTGATTGCTATTTTAGGCTCTTACTCTGCTGTTTCGCTATATGAGCGCATTTTTATTTAAGGAGCAAATATTATGAATGAGAATAATTCCTATAACCTAATATCTAAAATTATACATTGGGTTAGTGCCCTACTTATATTAGGGCTAATATTCATTGGGTTTTATATGGATGATTTAGAAGGTGCGCAAAAGTATAAAATGTATGACATACATAAGTCATTCGGCGTTTTACTGCTTGGCTTAGTATGTGTACGTATTCTATGGAATGCTATTAAGGGTAAACCGAAAACGTTAATCTCTTATAAAAAATGGGAGAAAATTTTATCACATATTTCACATATGTTTATGTATTTAGCCATGATTGCTCTGCCGCTATCGGGGTGGGCTATATCATCAACTGGTGGTCATGCAGTTAAATTTTTTGGAATAAAGTTACCTGCCCTTTTGGAAAAGAATAAAGAGCTTCACGAAATTTTCGAGGAGCTTCATGAGTTTTTGGCTATAGCTCTACTATTTGTTGTAGGCTTACATATATTAGGTGCATTTAAGCATCATTTTATTGATAAAGACATAACCTTAAAGAGAATGACGGCAAAATCACTAGGGCTTGTCGGTGGAATTATCGTGCTATTGCTTGCTATCGTGGCTTATGTTCCCGCAGGTGGTTACGTCGCTAAAGAAGTTGTTTTTGATGATCTTTATGATGATGATGATCATAAAGATGAGCATAATGAGAACAAGCATGAAGATGATGATCATTAATAAAAAGCTTTACCTATCAAAAATATTACCATGATTACATAAATTTTAAGTCTTTGAGATTGAATATTTTTTCTATCAGAGTAGAGTGTATTTATGAGAACGTTATTTTACTTTTGGCAGCACCCTTTTTCATGCAAAGTTATCATGGCTTTGATGGAAAAAAACCTATTATTTGACCTTAAAATTGAAAAAACATGGGAGCGTCGGACAGAGTTTTTGGCGATGAATCCTGCGGGTGATCTACCGTTATTGGTGGAGCAAGACGGAACGACGTTATCTAACTCGCAAGTTATTTGTGAATATCTCGAAGAGGTGTATCCAGAGGTAAATTTAATAGGTCATGACCCTGTACAACGTGCGGAAACGCGGCGTTTAATCAATTGGTTTGATCGCAAATTTAATAAAGAAGTAACCGAAAATCTGGTTGGTGAAAAGCTTATGAAAGCTATACTTAATATGGGTGAGCCACATGGCCCATCTGTACGCGCAGGTCGAGCAAATATCCATTATCATCTTGATTATATCGGGTTTTTGGTAGAGCGGCGTGAGTGGCTTGCAGGTGATTTTTTCTCTCTTGCTGATATCGCCGCCGCATCACATCTTTGTGCCGTTGATTATTTAGGCGACGTGCCATGGGAACAGCATGAAATTGCCCGTGGTTGGTATGAAAAAATAAGGTCTCGAAACGGTTTTGCGGAATTATTTAATGAGCAAGTACCTGATTTCGACCCCTCTACTATTAGCTACGTAAAAACCGCTTCGTAAGTAAATATAATATAAAGGTTATTTGATTTTGACAGACACAGAAAAGCATCTATTTTGTTTTGGATATGGCTATAGCTGTGACTATTTAGGGCATGAGCTAATGCAGCGGGGAGGCTGGAAGATATCTGGCACTACGCGCGATTCTGATAGACGCTCGGAGCTTAGATCTCGAGGTGTAAGAGCGCATTTATTCGATTATGATGCTCCGCTGCCTGACTTTATTTCTATGCTTAAAGATGTAACACATATCGTTATATCAACGCCGCCCTCAAGTGAAGGCGGGCCATCATTTAATCATCATGCGCAAGATATATTAAATTTGCCAAAGCTGGAATGGATTGGGTATTTATCAACTACAGGCTCTTACGGAGATAGAGGCGGTGGCTGGGTTGACGAAAATTCAGAGCTTCGCCCAACGACTAAACGCGGTTCTCGACGTATGAATATTGAAAAGCAATGGTTATCTATGTTCAAAGCATATGAGCTGCCTATCCATATATTCCGCTTGGCTGGAATTTACGGCCCTGGCCGAAGCGCATTAGATTCCGTTCGCTCTGGCATTGCGCGGCGCATTGATAAACCAGGGCATTATTTCAGCCGTATCCATGTCGAGGATTTGGCGCAAGTTTTGATTGCTTCTATGCTTAATCCAAACCCATCTGCCATATATAATGTTTGTGATGATATGCCAACGCCAAGCCATGAAGTTATTGATTATGCTTGCAAATTATTAGCTATTGAATCACCGTTGCTTATCCCGTTTGACAAAGCTGATTTAGCGCCAATAACAGCGAGTTTTTATAAGGATAACAAGCGCATACGCAATGATAAAATTAAAAATGAGCTTGGGATTAAGCTTAAATATAAAAACTATAAGCAAGGACTGGAAGCTTGCTTAGCCGCGGAAAATTACAATAACAAAATTGTGGCTATTTCTTCTTAAATAAGGAAAAATTATGAGACCAAATAGAGGTAAACAAAACTCGGCTAATATCTATGGCTTTCACGCAGTTAGTGAAGCTTGGATGAATGAGGATAGAGTAATTCAAGCACTCTATATTACAGAGCAGGCCGCCCGAGGTTTTGAAGGAACGATAGTTGAGGGCAACCGAAACAAGTTGAAACGCCCTAAGCCAACGATAATAGACAAGCAAAAGCTGGAAAAAATGTTGCCGCGCGGCGCAGTTCATCAAGGCATTGCCATTTCCTGCCCACAATTAGAGGAAAGCGATGTTCAAGATTTCATTATCCATGCCAGTAATAATAAAAGAACAGTGCTAGCTATGCTCGATCAAGTAACAGACCCGCATAATGTCGGTGCAATTTTGCGTAGTGCCAGCGCATTTGGCCTTGATGGCGTTATCATGCAGAAAAAGCACGCGCCTATGCTTGATGGTGTTTTGGCCAAGACTGCTTGCGGCGCGGTGGATCATATTCCCGTTGCGCAAGCCACAAATTTAAGCCGCACTATAAAAGAGCTTCAAGATGAAGGCTTTTATATTATTGGCCTTGATGAGCGCGGGGAAAAGGAAATTGGCAATCTTGTTAAGACCGATAAAATGGTTATTGTTTTAGGTTCTGAAGGTGATGGTATCAGGCGATTGGTTAAGGAATCATGTGACGAGCTAACCCGCCTGCCAACTGGCGGCACAATTGCTAGCCTTAACGTTTCCAATGCAGCGGCGGTTACTTTTTATGCTCTTATGAATGATTAGGCTCAGAGATAAAGTTAGTGTGCGTTAATTAATTTGACTATAGCCATGATATATTTAATTATATCCTATAAATTGAAGGTGGAGATAACAAAATGCCTAAAAAACAAAAGACATCCGCAGAATCTTTGGCTGATGCAACAAAAAGCATTGTTGAGTTTTCAGGCCATGGTGCATCACTTGGTGCGGCTGGCTATCGCATAGCAAGTGAGCATCCAGATAATTGCGAATTTTTAGAACATCCCGGTGACAGCACCGCGATATCACCCGGTAAAGATGGGTTTGAGACCATTACTATCGGCGTTGCATGGGATAATATCCTTACTCAAGATTCAGGTGTATTTGGCAAATGGTTTAAAAAAGTCCGTAAAGTTGGTGTGGATTTAGATATTGGCTGTATGTATGAGCTAAAAGACGGAACGCGTGGCTCTATTCAGGCCTTTGGTGATAAGTTTGGTGATTTTGATAATGCGCCCTTTATGACACTATCAGGTGATGAAAGAACAGGCGATGCGCAAGGCCATGATGAACAAATTACCGTTAACGGAAGAAAATGGAATGAAATAAAACGTATGCTTATCTATATTTATATCTATAAGGGTGCGCCTAGCTGGTCAGAGATTAAGCCGCAAATTGTTATAGATGTTCCAGGTGAGGATGATTTATACGTCACATTAGATGTGCATGATGATAAATTATGTTTATGCGCAGTTGGAGAGTTGGAAAGTATTCGCGGCGGTATAAAGCTGACAAACTGCACGGAATATTTCCCTGGACATGAAGAAATGGATCGCGCTTTTGGCTATGGCCTTGAGTGGGGTGAAGGGGAAAAATCTCCAGCGTAATACTCAATATTCATGAAAGTTTTCTATGATACTACCTTATTATGACATGACTATCCTATCTCTAGGTGCTTTATTTTTAGGTATTATCATGCTTATTAAGGGCGGTGGATGGGCGGTTGATTCTGGCGTTTTTATTGCCTCACGCTTTGGTATATCGCCAATGGTCGTTGGCTTTACCATTATTGCTTTTGGAACATCTTTGCCAGAACTTATTGTCTCTGTTTTTGCCAATTTACAAGGCTCTTCAGGAATTGCGCTTGGTAATGTTTTAGGATCAAATATTGCTAATATTTTGCTGGTTTTGGGGTTTGTAGCGATCTTTACTACCTTAAAAGTAAAGATTACAAGGATGTTGGTGCGTGATTTAATCTTTATGATAGCAGCGACGATTTTACTAACTATATTATTGCATTATGGTGAAATTTCTCGAATTGCAGGCTTTTTTATGATTGCAATTTTATGTGTTTATGTTGTTTTTCAATATAAAACTACAAAAGAAAAGGATTTCTGCGCAGAAGAAGTTGATGAGAAAATGTTTAAAAATGATATTTTAGCATATGCAACGTTGTTTCTCGGGCTTTTATGTATTGCAATTGGCGCAGAATTCCTTGTTAAAGGCGCAAGAGTTATAGCAAGCATTATTGGCGTGCCAGAATCTATAGTAGCACTTAGTTTAATTGCCTTTGGAACATCTCTGCCAGAACTATCGACAAGCCTTATTGCGGCGCGAAAAGGGCAGGCGGGAATGGTTATAGGAAATATCATTGGCTCTAATGTGTTTAATATATTGATGATTCTCGGCATTACATCATTAGTAAAGCCAATTGCTCAAGGAAGCTTTTCTTCCCAAATCATAGATTTTGATATTTGGATTACATTATTCGTCGGGTTGTTTTTTATGCTTATTTTGTTTATATTTAAGCGTATTGATCGCGTAATAGGAAGTTTGTTTTTCCTATCTTATATCATTTACAATATATATATTTACGTGGCAAATGTCGGGTAGATTATAATTTAACAGTAGAATTGGAATAACTTAAATGGCTGATATTTTTGATGCTCCCTTTGAAAGTAAAGATATAGAGCTTTCGGACAATAAAGTTGTTAAAGGGGAAGATGTAAATCTAACGGCCAAGGATCCAACGTTAACAAATATTATGGTTGGTATAGGTTGGGATTTAAATGCATTTGATACAGATACGCTTGACCTTGATGTTAGTTGCTTCTTGCTTAATCGTGATGATAAGACACGCTTTGATGAGGATTTTATATTTTATAATAATTTGCAAGATCGTGACGAAGCAGTTGTCCATAATGGCGATAACCGTACTGGCGCAGGTGATAGTGATGATGAAACCATATCGATTGATTTAAACAAAGTCCCTTTTGATATTGTAAAAGTTGTATTTATTCTTTCCATTTATAAAGGTGAAGAAAAAGAACAAACAATAGCTAGCCTAAGAAATTCTTACATAAGAGTTTTGAATTCTTCTAACTCTGAAGAATTGCTGCGCTATGAAATTTCTGAAGACATAAAAGAAATAAATGACACAGCCATGTTTGTTGCATCGCTAAACCGTGAGGGGCCTAAATGGCATTTTGAGGCAGTAGGAACTTGCGCTGACGGTGGATTGGCGCAAGTCGCAACTGATTATGATATTATAATACATAAAGGGTAGATTATTTGAGCCTTAAGTCTTCATACCCATAGGCGGCGGCTGTTGTTGCATTTTCAGGCCTTTTTTACCAACTCTTCCGCGCCTGCCACGACCTCCGCCTTTGCTATCTGTTAGGTGTTCGCTTATAAGCTCGTCAATATCGGGAAGCTCTCCCATTTGCAGTGCGCCAATGAATAAGCAAAAGAACTCGCAACCTCTCTCGCCCCAATTATGTATTTTATTCTTATAATCTTCACCCTTCAAAAGCATAATGGACTCACACCAGATTTGATCTTTTGTCGGTAAAAAGCGCATCATCATTACTTGCTCGGGGTCGCAATGCTCATCATCATCGCTAGCAGTTTCTTCATCATGTAGGAATTGTATCTCAAGCTCTACATCCTCTGCCCCTGGGCCAACGCGAACTTCTGCGCTACATGTTATTCCTTTTTCTTCATCATATAAAAACCACGGGCGAGTTTCATATGGGGACAATTCATGCCCCACTCCAAGTTTTTCCATCAATTCTTTATATTCAACGCGCATACTTCATATACTAAGCATTTATTACAAAAATTAAATACAAAAATTACACAATCGTATGAAATATTTTTATAAATATCATAAAGCCATGTAATATTTCTGTATTATCATATAATATAAGCCGATGAAAAATTTAAGAATAAAATATATATTGATTATATTTATAGGGCTGGCATTAAATATCGCAATGTCAGGGGCTTCGTTTGGGCAGAGTGATAAGGAAATATCCCTTAACGCAAGAGTTATGGATTCCAGTACATTAATGGCAGGGAAAACTAAAATTTCCTTATGGGGCATTGAGAAAATTGAGGATGACTCAGCCATCTTTCATTTAAAAATAAGACAGGCTTTGGAAAATACAATTGCCGATAAAAAGATTTTATGTGCCATAAAAAGCAAAATCTCCACAAACTATGTCAAGGCGCAGTGTGTTAACAGCAATGAAGAGGATTTGAGCTTATTCCTTCTTAATCAAGGCTACGCCAGCGCGGATCGTAATGAAATATATAGAACTATATATGAAGCTCCCTACCTAAACGCAGAAGAAAACGCGCAAATAAATGGCAATGGTATTTGGGGAAATGATAAGCATATTGCGAATAGCCAAGGCAAAAATTTTCTTACTGGCGTTTTTCTTCTTATAATAATATTTATTTTATCAATTGGTGCTATTAGCTTTTATATTATGCGTGGGTTTTCACGTGTTGTTGATTTGCAAAACCAAACTGCGGATTTGGCGGTTAAAGAACGTATTATCAAAGAAAAAGAAAAATACATCATTGCCGCTATACTTGATGCAGAAATAAGATCAAATAAGGCAAAAATTGAAGCATATATAATTATATATGAAGAAATTTTACTAGGCTTTAGCGAAAGTGAAAGGGCGCTTGAATATCAAAAAACAGGAGATATAGTGCAAAAACAACCCGCTCTTAATCGATCCGTCTTTGATGGTAATACAAATAAGCTTGACTTATTAGGGCCACGCTTGGCAAGCAGTATCATTCATTATTATGCACGCATTAAAACAACGCCTGAATACACAGAAATAAAACCTGATTTATCGCAAAGTGATGCTAAAAAAATTATTGAGAATGTAATTAGTAATGCCAAAAAACTTGATAAAATTTCAGATAAGCTAACGGAGTCATTTATACAGCACGCCTTGATTAAGAATCTAGAATAGTGATCCTTGATCTTGCGAGTCTGTTTTTGTACGTGTTTTTTTTGTGTATGTAGCCTTCTTATCGCCGTTTATAATCGCACTAACCCTTTGATTATCCCTGAATTGTAAGTTAACATTCTCCCCATTGCTAAGAGAGCTTGCATGCGTTACTGGCCGATCATTTTCATCACGTACAACCACATAGCCGCGCTTTAAAACATTTTCAAAGGAAAGCAGCTCCAGCTTCTCCTGCATTTGCTTAAGCTTTATATGCTTATTTTCTATTGTACGTGTTTTATAACGCTCCATACGCTCTACGCAAAGATTAAGAGCGTTACCCGCAAGCTTTATATTTTGCTTTGGACTGGGAATATAAGCAGATTTTTTAAGAAAATCATTCTTTTTAACCGAGATATAATTTTTAAAACTATGGTCTAAACGATCACTAGCATGATCAATTTGCTGTGTTTTAAGCTCTAACAAATGCGCAGGATCACCAAGCTTTGCCGCTAAGGTATCTAGCTTATGGCGATTTTCTGATAGCATCCGCCGTGCGCCATTGATTAAACGGTTTTCATTATCTGCAATCTGGGCAATTAAATTAAGACGTACAGGTACAGCCATCTCTGCTGCGCCCGTTGGCGTTGGGGCGCGTAAATCTGCGGCATAATCAATTAAAGTAGTGTCGGTTTCATGACCAACCGCTGAAATAATCGGAATCTTACTATTTCCCGTGGCACGTACAACATTTTCCTCGTTAAAGGGCATAAGATCTTCTAATGATCCGCCGCCACGCGCAACAATAATAACATTAGGCTTTTGATTATCTGGCAGCATGTTAAAGCCATTAATGGCCGCCGTTATTTCTTTATCTGCGCCCTCGCCCTGCACTTTTACAGGCCAAACCATTACATGGCGGGGAAATCGATCATTCAAGCGATGTAAGATATCGCGAATAACTGCGCCTGTGGGTGATGTTACCACCCCTATTCTTTGTGGTAAAAACGGAATGGGCTGCTTTTTCTCGGCGGCAAATATTCCTTCTGTTGCGAGACGCTTTTTACGATCTTCCAACATTTTGAGCAATGCCCCCTCACCCGCTAGCTCCATCGATTCGATGATAAGCTGGTAATTTGATCGCGCGGAATATGTCGTTATGCGCCCGATACATATAACTTCAAGCCCCTCTTCGGGCTTAATGCTTAATTTTGATAAAACGCCTTTCCAACATACCGCGTCAATGACAGATTTTTCATCCTTAAGGCTGGTATACATATGCCCTGATTTAGGTATGGAAATGCGCGATAGCTCTCCGCGTACACGTACACGTGCATAGTTGTCCTCTATTGTGCGTTTTAAAGAAAACGCCAGTTCAGAGACGGAAAACTCGGGGATATTGCTGCGCTGCTCGGTTGAATCACTCATAAAATCAATAATAATCGTAAAAAAGAAGAATTTCTAGCTCTGTCATGATATTATATATCCTATGGTTTATAGTTTTTCATCAAGTTTATATAAAAATGAAGCAAAAGCAGTTGAGGAATTGCTTGAAAAGCTTGATTGGAGCGAAGATAGCACGCAAATTATTAATAAGGATGCGATAAACCTCATTGATAAAACCCGCGCTCAAAAAGGGCGAAGTGGGCAATTAGAATCATTTTTGCAGGAATTTTCCCTGAATACTGATGAGGGTTTAGCCATGATGTGTCTGGCCGAGGCTCTTTTGCGAATACCAGATACAAAAACGGCCAACGCGCTTATAAAAGATAAAGTTGCTGCGGCAAAATGGTTGAATAACCAAGGCGAAGGCTCGAAAGACTGGATGGCAAAGGCCGCTGGGCTCAGCATGTCCTTAACTAAAAAAACCCTAAATAGCGCATTATCACGTGTTGGAGAGCCTATAATCCGCGAAGCAATGATACGCGCAATGCAAATGATGGGCAGGCAATTTGTTCTTGGCACAACCATAGAAGATGCGATATCACATTCAACGAAATTCGAAGCCAGTGGCTACCGCATGTCATATGATATGCTGGGTGAGGGCGCACGCAGCGCGGATATGGCAGAAAAATACTTTAATTCATATTTATACGCTATTAATGTTATTTCAGATAAGAATAATCGCGGCAAATCCAATAAATCTGGTATTTCTGTGAAGTTATCGGCTCTTCACCCTCGGTACACGTACAGCCAAAAAGAGCGTTGTATTCCCGAGATTGTAGCAAAATTAAAGATATTAGCTGTTAAAGCTGCACAAAATGATATGCCGCTAACTATTGATGCGGAGGAAGCTAACCGCCTTGATATATCAATTGAAATTATAGAGCAGGTTCTAGCAATAAAAGAGCTGGAGGGTTGGGATGGCTTTGGCTTGGCTGTTCAAGCATATCAAAAAAGGGCGTTGCCTTTAATTGAACATCTAGCAAAATTTGCCCGTAAATCAGGGCGAAAAATACAAATACGTTTGGTTAAAGGCGCATATTGGGATAGCGAAATTAAACATGCACAAATG
>JAMONE010000085.1 GCA_027066695.1 Micavibrio sp.
ATAGCGTGGCTTAAAGACGGCTATGCTGGGCCGCGCGTGGAAATCTGGAACTTTATAATGCAATATGCGCTTAATAACCCGCTCTATGGTTATGGCATAGAGGCTACGCGCTTTATCAAAGAGTTTGAACATGATTATATATATCATAAAGGGCCAACGATTCTTCATCCGCATAACTTTTCAATTCAAATCTGGATTGATTTCGGAATTATCGGTATCACGGCTGCCAGCGCACTTATAGCATTTACAATAAATGAAATAAGCAAACTGGCTCTTAGTGATCGAAAAGTCATAATATCACTGCTAATCGCAACGATAGCCGTATCATCAACAGGTTATGGCCTTTGGCAGAGCTGGTGGATTGGCGAATTTATGCTTATGATTGCATTATGTGCCTTTATTGCTAAAGATAAGAAATAATGTAAAGTTTTTCATGACAGGGCTTGTATATATACATAGACTTCTTTATGAATTTGGGTTCAAATTACATTTATAAGGATTCTTAAATATGGCATCAGCCGTTGAGCAACTTGCAAAAAATTCAAACTGGGGAAGTTTTAGAAAAGCAACCGAACTAAAACAACGTATTATATTTGTTATCGGCGCACTGTTAGTGTACCGACTTGGCACATATATACCTATTCCAGGTATTGACCCTACGGCATGGAATGACATCTTCACTGAAAAAGGTGGTGGCATATTGGATATGTTCAACATGTTTTCTGGTGGTGCGCTTTCGCGTATGACAATTTTCGCTCTTAATATTATGCCTTATATCTCTGCCTCTATTATCATGCAGCTAGGTACGGCGATGTCCAAACATTTGGAAGAGCTGAAAAAAGAAGGCGAAACTGGCCGTATGAAGATCAATCAATATACGCGCTATCTTACTGTTTTGCTTGCTACGGTTCAAGCATACGGCATGGCAGTCGGCCTTGAAGCATCGGGTGCGGTTATCTCTCCTGGAATATTCTTTAAGGTTTCAACTGTTATAACTATTGTTGGCGGAACTATTTTCCTTATGTGGCTGGGTGAACAAATCACAAGCCGCGGCGTTGGTAACGGCATATCACTAATTATCTTTGCTGGTATTGTTGCCGAGCTTCCACGCGCTATCGCCTCTACATTAGAGCTAACACGTCAAGGTACATTTAACGGCTTTGAGCTTTTGATGCTTGTCGTTATGATCGTTGGTGTTATTGGGCTTATTGTGTTTGTTGAGCGTGCGCAGCGGCGCGTTATTGTGCAATATCCAAAACGCCAGCAAGGCAATAAGATGAGCGCAGGGGAAACTAATCATATCCCGCTAAAGCTTAATACGGCGGGCGTTATCCCTCCTATTTTTGCATCATCGTTATTATTGTTGCCACTAACCGTTGTCGGGTTTTCAGGCCTATCGGAAGGCAGTGATATATGGTCTGACATCACCAGATATTTACAGCATGGGCAACCTCTATACATGATTCTATACGGAGCTCTTATCGCATTCTTTTGCTTCTTTTATACTGCTATTGTATTTAATCCAGAAGAAAATGCAGATACCTTGCGTAAATATGGCGGCTTTATCCCAGGTATAAGGCCAGGTAAGAGTACGGCTAATTACTTAGATCACGTATTAACAAGAATAAGTGTTATCGGCGCGATTTATTTAGTATTTATCTGTTTACTGCCTGAATTATTGATTGCAAAATATAATATGCCATTTTACTTTGGTGGGACTAGCCTTCTTATTGTTGTTAGTGTTACAATGGATACCGTGGCGCAAGTGCATTCGCATATGATTGCCCATCAATATGAAGGCCTAATCAAGAAAACTAAATTGCGCGGCAGAAGCAGGGCAAGCAGGAGATAGATTAAATGAATATCATTATATTTGGTCCACCAGGAGCGGGTAAAGGCACACAAGCCGAACGCTTACAAGATGAGTATAAGATTAAACAACTATCAACAGGTGATATGCTTCGCGCAGAAGTCGCAAGTGAAAGTACTCTGGGCAAAACCCTAAAAGCAACAATGGATGCGGGAGAGCTTGTACCTGATGAAACAATCATAGAGCTTATCGGTAATTGCATTAGTGAGCCAGAATGCGAACGTGGATTTATCCTTGATGGCTTTCCAAGAACAGTGCCACAAGCCAAGGCTCTTGATGAAATGCTAAAACATATGGCTCGCAGAATTGAGCATGTAATCGTTTTAGAGGTAGATAATGATATCTTGATTGAGCGCATCAAAACCCGAGCTGCTGAAACTGGCGGCGCGCGCAGTGATGATAACGAAGAAGTTCTTAGAAACCGACTTGAAGTCTACGAAGCTCAAACTGCGCCAGTTCTACCCTATTACAAAGATCATAACGTCTTGCGTAAAATTGATGGCATGAAACCTATCGATGAAGTTACCGCACAAATCGAAGCTATATTTGCTAATTTCTAAACCTCAATAGAGCATTCCACAGCAAGTTACGGGAAGTTACAACAACGCGGCGGTGGTATTCCCCGCCACTCGCTGCACTATTCTTATTGCTAATTACTATATGCGTAAAAAAAATGCTCTTGTATTATACGGTGCAAATAATTATTCTATAACCCTTATATAATTTACAGGATTTTTTTAGCTTATGAGCAGCAAATTACAAAATAAAGATACAATGATAAAGCGCATAATATGGTTTTGCATTGCCCTCGATATATTTATCATTGACCAAATAAGCAAATGGGCAATAACCGAGTTTGTAATACGTCCACAATCTGAATCGGGCGGCAGTATGAGCATTATTGACTGGTATTCCAGCGCTCCGCCAATATTGCCTTATGCGCAAATAGAAATCACATCATTTTTTAATATCGTGCTGGCATGGAATACAGGCGTTAGCTTTTCGATGTTTAGTAATTCAGGCGAGTATATGCCCTATATTTTAATCGTCGTAGCCCTTGGGATTACC
>JAMONE010000086.1 GCA_027066695.1 Micavibrio sp.
TACATCTGTTTATCCGCCAACCCCTGAAATTATGAATATCAATAACATTGTTGGCTTTCGTGAGATATTTGATCGACTGGTAGGCTATAGCGACCACACAATTGGAACAGACGTTCCATTAATTGCGCTATCTTTGGGAGCTTGTGTAATTGAAAAACATTTTACAATTGATAAAAGCTTACCTGGTTGGGATCATTGGGTTTCTGCTGATCCTAAAGAAATGAAACAAATTGTTGAATACTCAAAAATGAGTATTGAGGAACTGCAAGATCGTGCGCATAAAGTTGAAAACTTTGATATTATCTTAGGAACAAAGCATCGTATATTAAGCGATCGTGAGAAGGAAAAAATTCTTGTAATGCGGCGCTGCATCGTGGCAAAGACAAATTTACCCGAAGGACATGTTTTGACAGCAAATGATGTTGATTACAAACGTCCAGGCTCTAAAATACGTCCTGATGAACTTAATTATATTATTGGACGAGAACTTACTCATGACATTAATTATGACCATGAGTTTAAATGGTCAGATTTTGGCCCAGGAGTATAATTAAGCTATGGATAATACATATTTTTTATCAAGTAAGCGAATTGGGCTGCGTACTTTGACACGTGATGATATGCCTGTATACCAAGGGTTTTTGAATAATAAGGATGTCACCAAATATCTTGAAATGGGGTGGAGACCCTATACAGAAAAAGATTTAGAGGTAACATATCAAGAGGCTAATAACGCTAGCTCTGCCTTAGTGTTTGCTGTATGTGATATAAAAACTAATAAGTTGATAGGAACGGCGGGACTTTATTTTTTACATTGGCCAGGGCGCAGAGCGCAATATCGTATTTTACTCGGTAAACCCGAAATATATGGCAAAGGGTTTGGCAGCGAAGTAACTAATCTTATAATTAAGCATGGGTTTGAGCGCTTAAATCTTAACACTATTTACCTAGGCGTTAATGCAGAAAATAAGGGCGCTATCAGGTCTTACGAGAAATGTGGTTTTGTACATGAGGGCGTTCAGCGTGCATTTATTTATAACGATGGGCGTTATTACGATTGCGTGAATATGAGTATTTTAGCAAATGATTAAGGCTGCAATCTTTGGCTTAGGACGAATTGGCGCGACTTATGACGATTTGGATAACTTAGAAATTCCAAGATCGCATCTAGGAGCTTTAATTAATAATCCTATTTATGAAATTGTTGCACTTATAGACCCTGATCAATCAACATTTAAGCCACTAGAAAATCATTTTTCAAAAAATATTTTTTTTACTGACGATAATCTATGGAATGGGACGGCTGATGTAATTATTTTTGCAAATTCACCGCACAATCGTGAAAAAGAATTAAATGCTATTATTAAAAAATCTCCAAAAGTAATTATGTTGGAAAAACCTTTAGCTGCGGATTTAGAGCAGGCAAAAAAAATAGAAGAGTTGGTTAATGGCTCGGATGTGAAATGTGTAATTAATTTTCATCGCCGTTACGATCAAAATTACATTGCCCTTAAAAAACAAATAACAAAACCCCCGCAAAAAATTATATGTCGCTATTCTAAAGGGCTGTACAATTATGCATCCCACCATATTGACTTGGTACAAAATTGGTTTGGTGATTTTTCGAATATAAAAATTCTATCAAATGCAGAGAATCCAGATTTTAAAGCTGATCTTTCCTGTGGCGCAAATATTTACTTTCTAGGATTTAAAAACACTAAGTATGATATTTTTGATATGGACATATTCTTTGATGACTCTGTTTTGCATATTGAAAATGGTGGATGTGAAATGAGATGGCAAAGATGTGCGCCTGATTTATACTACCCAAATTATACGCAACTTAGCCAAGGCATAGATATGCGTAAAAAGGGACAAGTATCAGGTATGATCTCACTTTATGAGGATATTAAAAATTATGTCTTAGGTCAAAGTAATGCTTTACTAGGAACAACTATTGAAGAATCTGTAAAAAACATGTTAGTTATTGACGAAGTTTTAAGGCAAAAAGCTAATAATGAGGAATAAGAATATGATTATAGAAAAGCTTGCATTATTGGGCGGCAAGCCAGTTCGCAAAGAACCACTTCCTTCATATAATACTATTGGTGATGTAGAAAAAAAAGCTGTTATGGAGGTTTTAGATTCTGGAGAGCTTTCAAGTTTTGTAGCTGGCCCAATTGATGCTTTTTGGGGAGCTGGACGCGTAAAAGAATTTGAAAATACATTTAAAAATTATTTTGGCATGAAACATGCTGTTGCTGTGAACTCAGCGACCTCTGGCCTTCATTGCGCTGTATCAGCGTTTGGCGTAGCGCCTGGCGATGAGGTCATAACCTCACCATATACTATGTCCGCATCAGCCACATGCATCCTTATGTGCGGCGGCGTTCCTATATTTGCTGATATTGATCCTGATACTTTTTGTATTACTCCAAAAAGCGTCGAGGCTAATATCACTGAAAATACAAAAGGCATAGTTGCGGTAAATATATTTGGTATTCCAGCTGATTTAGAGGGCTTAAAAAAAGTTGCTGATAAGCACGGACTATTTTTAATTGAAGATAATGCGCAAGCTCCTGATGCTAATTATAAAGGGCAAAAAACAGGTACTATTGGTGATGCCGCAGTTTTCAGCTTTAACCGCCATAAAACAATGCAATGCGGTGAGGGTGGTATTATTATTTGCAATAGTGATAAAATTGCTTTGAAATGTGCAATGATGCGCAATCATGGTGAGGTTGCTGTGGCTGGAATGGGTATTGATGACATAGTTAATACCGTTGGTGTTAATTATCGTATGGGCGAAATAGAAGCGGCAATTGCAAAAGTGCAGTTTGAAAAGCTGCAAGAGCTTAACACTCCGCGCATAGAGATGGCTAATTACTTAACAGAGCAGTTAAAGAATATCGATGGCATTACTCCGCCGCATGTGCCCAAAGATAGAAGCCACGTTTACTATTTCTATGTGATGAAATATAACGAAAAAGTAGTTGGCATTCCAAGAGAATTATTTGCCCAAGCGGTACAAGCAGAAGGTTTTACTATGCGCGCTGGATATGTGAAACTTGTCTATAATGAACCGCTTTACCAGAAAAAAATATGTTTTGGAGATAAGGGATTTCCTTTCACTGCTAACTCCCGTAATGATAAAATAATTTATCACAAAGGCCTATGTCCAGTAGCCGAACGCTTACAAGAAAAAGAAATATTAGTGACTAATATTATTTATCCTCCGCTTGGTATAAGTGATATGGCTGATTTTATTACAGCAATTAAAAAAGTCATTACAAACAAGGATACTTTGCTGAATTTTCAGGGAAAAAAAGTCGCATGAGCATTGTCTTTGCTATTGATGAAGTTGGGACATTTGCTTATTTAGAACCGTTATTTTTGAAATGGTTAGAAGAAAAAAAGGATGGCTGGGGCATTATCGTTGGCTCTGATATTCTTAACTTTCCACGATATAAGGCAATAGAATCTTTATTACCAAGCAATAACCAAGCAACAAGTAACATCACCACCCTCGTATCATCTTTGGGTAAATTATCAAATAATATAAAGGAATTACATAGTTTTTCCCATGAAAAGAATTTAGTTAATATCGGAATATTTGATGTTTGGGATAAATCATGGAATATTGAAGATACTTCAACAACGCATTTCTTTGTTATAGATAAAAACCAATCAGAAAAACTGACGAGACAACACCCATCAATAGATATAAAAATTATAGGACAACCCGCTTGGGAGGCTGTACCTAAACTAACAGCCGCACCTGAAAATACAGTTTTATTTATAGGACAACCTATTGAACAACATTACGAAAACACGCTAGGTTATGATGAAAATAGTGCTTGGCAACTGTTATGCTCCGCTGTAAAGGGGACGGATTATACGCTATCTTATGCATTACACCCTGCGCAAAACAATGTTCAAGTTGCTGATAATATTCAGCTATATACTAATATAAATCAGGCTTTAGCGAAAAACAGCATTATTATAAGTCCATTTTCATCTGCTTTGTTTGACGCATGGTTAGGTGGTAATCGAAACGTGATTAGCCTACAGCCAAATATTACAGCCACCGCGGATAAATGTTATCTTTCACGAATGGGTCTTATTCCTTACGCAACAAGCGCTAAAAGCTTACAAAAACTGCTTGGTCTTCAACCCTTTGAAATAGCAGAAAATCCATTTTTAGGTAGCCTTAGCCGTTTAGAAAAAGAATTGGGTATTCTCACATGAAAAATACTCCTATATTATTAACTTGGTTTCATGATTACCACACCTTCAAATTTGTTAAGGATATAATTCCTGTTTTGCTTGAAGCTGACTACAATGTAACATTACTAACTTGTGATAAGACACTAAAAAAACAATTTGAAGCTCTACATAGTGATAATCTAAAAATTTCTTATTACCCTTATTTGCGCCCTATAATGCGCCTTATGGATAATAAATATTTGCGGCCCTCTATTTGGTTATTTGGCTGGGTGTGGAGTTTTTTGGCAACTCTACGCTATGCCGTGGTTATTGCTCCGCGAGATACAACGCCGTTTTATCATATGACAACAAGCTGGAAACCTACCCTTATATGTCGTCCAGCACTAGGGTTTAATGATAAAACCTATATTCAGCACAAATTTAACCCTAATATCAGCTTTCCAGATGTAATGAAATTCACACGAGAAAAACATGGGAAAACAGATAGTCTTTTCGGGGGAAGCTTTTTAAAGGATGTCCGCGGCAACAAAAAACTTAAATATTATACTGCATTAGGTAATCTAGTCGCCGAATTTTTGCAAAAATTAGGAACGCCCAAAGATCATGTTTTTGTTACAGGTAATTTTAGCTATGAAGGGTTAACCCCAAGAACGGTAAAAGCCAGTGAAATAGAAGAAAAATATTTTAAAGACATTGATAAAGATATCTACATGTTTTTCAGTTCACAACAATATTTTGGCGAGGCTGAGATAAAATCATTGCATAGAATTGCAGAGGAGATAAGCGCTAATAATGCTTATTTTGTGATAAAAGTTCACCCCAAATTAGATGAAAAGCAGCTAGAAAAATTAGAGCAGTGGGTGCAAACATTTTTTCCACAAACAGTTAAAATCATTCATGATTTAAAAGGAGATTACAATAATGCCTGCCTAATTGCTCTCTCAAAAGCCGTTATAATTGAGGAAAGTAACGTTGGAATTTTGGCAATGCATTTTGATAAGCCTGTAATTATAACTGACCTTGGTGGAAAAAAGGATTGTGAAGACAATATTTTTATATTCTCAGGTGAAATTCTAGTTTGTAAAAATATTGAACATCTTAGTGAAATAATAAAATCAATAAATATAGAAGAAAACTTGAATTTAATTATAAATACTCAGCAAAAATTTGTGCGCGATGTCTGTTTTCAAAGTCAATCACCTTGCGGTCATATACCGAATATTCTAAAAGAGATAGTTGAATAAATTAGAGGTCTGAGCATTGCAAACATTATTATTAAATAATCGCCTTATGCCCATATATGGACTTCTTATCAGAATCTGCCATTACATAGGCCTTTACACACCTATTATATGGTTAACCATATATTTTATGGAGGAAAAGACTCAACGATCCAAGACAAACAAAATTACAATATTGGCGTTAGGTGGAGAACGATTTCGTGGTGATTTAGAAACTTTAGAGGCTTCAGGTAAATTTAAAGTTATTACACTACCTTATGGATGGCAAAACAGACTTCTTTATTGTTTTTTTCGTATTAACCCAACATTTGAGGCAGTGTTCCATCCAAATTCAAATGAACAAAAACATCATGATTGCCTAAATTTATTTATGCAAAAATTCTTACCTCTTTTATACAAAAAAGCTGGCATTGATATTGTAATAAGCGCAGCAGCGCATTACCAAAATGACTATTTATGGGGAGCTAACTCCTCTTTAGCAGGTGTTCCATTTGTTATATTCCATCGTGAATGTTTTCATACTACAAAAGAACGGCGGGACTTTTGGATAAAACGCTGGAAACCAGCAATTGGTAAATATATCTTTGATTTTTGTGTTTTTCACAATGAAGTTATTCGTAAAAATTACGCTGACTCAGGAGTGTTCCCACTTGAAAAAACAGCCTCAGCAGGTGCAATGCGTATGGATGCGTTTGTTAGTAAATACTTAAATAAAAAACCTTCAATACCTGAAAAAAAACAAGTTACGTTCTTCTCTTTCCATCATTGTGTAGGACTAGGTGGGGCAGTTCCACTTTGGTCACCTTATGATGTGCCAGTTGGTTTTACAACTATGTTTGAAGAAACCCATGTGGCATTTGCAAAATTTGCCAAAGCAAATCCAGATATTTCATGTATTTTAAAACCAAAATGGGGTGGAATTTGGATTGAAGAATTTCACAAGGTCTTTGAAAGAAATAATATTGATATTTTTCAAATTCCTAATTTAAAAATCATTGAAAATACTGATGTTCATAAGTTAATTGAAAATTCTACTGTTATTTGTAGCTATGGTTCTACTACTTTGCTTGAAGCAAGTGTAATGGGACGACCCGTTGTCATCACAGTTATGGGTGAAGGATTGCGTGATGACTATCAAAACCAAATACAAATGCGCGATGACTTCAAATACTATGATATTGCATATAACGAAAATGATTTATTTAAATTGTTAAAAGAAAAACTTGAAAACCCTTTGATAGATAATAATATCCAAAAAGAAAGAGAGGCGCTTTTTGATAAATGGATATCTCCGCTTGATGCTAGCGCGGTTAAAAAATATATTGCTATATTAGAGCAGCAATACAAGCTGAAAAATAAAAAGGATATATAATGAGAGTGTTAGTTACAGGAGCTGGAGGCTTCATTGGTTCACATCTTACAGAAGAACTAGTCAAAAAAGGATACTCTGTGAAGGCTCTTGCTTACTATAACTCATTGGGCAGCGCGGAATGGTTAGATCACTTACCTAAAAATGTACGCGAAAAAATAGATATTATTTGGGGGGATATTCGTGATCTTTCTTTTATTTGCCGCGCTATGGAAGGATGTGAGGGAGTATTTCACCTTGCCGCTTTAATAGGGATACCTTATTCCTACGTTAATCCTGAAAGCTATATTGATACTAATGTTAAAGGTACAATGAATATTCTTGAAGCTGCGCGAAATTTAGGCATTAAAAAAATTATTCACACTTCAACAAGCGAAGTTTACGGATCTGCGCTTTTTGTGCCTATTACAGAAGAACACCCCTTACAAGGACAATCACCATATTCTGCCAGTAAAATTGGCGCGGATCAAATGGCTTATGCTTATGCAAGTTCCTTTGATCTACCTGTCGTAACAATGCGTCCATTCAACACATTTGGCCCACGTCAATCATTACGCGCCGTCATTCCAACTGTTATAACCCAACTATTACGAGGAGATGGTTTACTTAAAATAGGAGCAATTGAGCCAACAAGAGACTTTAGTCATGTTAGCGATACAGTTGCTGGATTTATTGCAGCTTTTGAATCAGATAACCCTGATATTATTGGACAAACTATAAATTTAGGTAGCAATTTCGAAATTTCCATAGGTGATATGATTGAATTAGTAGGCAAAACAATCGGTAAAACCCCAAATTATGAGATGCAAGGTGAGCGGATTCGCCCAGAAAACAGCGAAGTCCAGCGTCTATATTGTGATAATACAAAGGCAAAAGAGATGCTCGGGTGGACACCATCCTACGCTGGATTAGATGGCTTTGAGCGCGCACTTGCAGATACAATTCAATGGTTTTCAAAATCTGAAAATCTGAATTTATATTCAACTGATAGGTATGTGGTTTAAATGAGTGTAGAAGACATTGCAAATGGCTTAAATAATTTTTTCTCTAGTATAGAACGACCAATTTACCTACATGAACCCGATCTTAAGGGGCATGAGCTTTCCTATATAACAGACTGCATTGAAAGTGGCTGGGTATCCTCAGTTGGAAGTTATGTTGATCGCTTTGAAAAGGAATTAGGAGAGTTTTGTGGTGGTTATGCTGTCTCAACTGTTAACGGCACAGCCGCATTGCATTTGGCACTTGTTCTAGCTGGTGTTAAGCCCAATCATGAAGTTATTACACCGGCATTAACGTTCGTAGCAACGGCTAATGCGGTTAGCTATTGTGGCGCTATCCCTCATTTTGTAGACGCTGATTCCCAAAACTTTGGTATTGATGCAGCAAAACTGGACGTGTATTTATCCAAAACCCTTAAAAATGGTGTAAATATAAAGACAGGTCGAAAAATTTCAGCTCTAATTGTTACCCATATATTTGGGCATTGTGCTGATATGGATGCACTGAGTAATATTGCAAAAAAGTACAATCTTGTGCTAGTGGAAGATGCCGCCGAAAGTTTAGGTTCATACTATAAAGGAAAGCACACAGGATTATTAGGGATTGTTTCTGCTTTAAGTTTTAACGGTAATAAAATTTTAACCACTGGAGGTGGCGGGGCGGTACTTACCTCGGATCAAAACATCGCAGAGCGTGCAAAACACTTATCAACAACAGCAAAAGCTACACATCCTTATGTTCATATACATGATGAAATAGGATATAATTATAGAATGCCAAATATAAATGCTGCGCTAGGATGCGGGCAATTAGAAAAATTACCTGATTATTTAGCACAAAAAAAAATACTAACAAGTCGGTATAGTGCTTTTTTTGCACAATTTCCCGACACTACCTTTGTAAAACAACCCGATGAAACAATTAGTAATAACTGGCTGAATTCTATCATTATGAATTCGGAAGAAGATCGTAATACCTTAATTGATATATTAGCTAAAAATGACATATTTTGTAGAGGTATTTGGGAAGTTATGGCAGAACTTCCCATGTATAAAAATTGCCCGTCTATGGATATATCAACAGCAAAAGATTTGGTTGCGCGCACCGTTAACCTTCCAAGTAGCCCCTTTTTAGCAAAACGACTATAATATATATTTAAAAATGAATCATACTTGTTTATATTAATCTAAATATATTTATAAAAAGGCTACAAAATGACTCAAGCTTGCACCAAAGGGAATGTTTATTCTCGCAATAACCCTAGTCCTGAATATACAAGGCTACAAGCACTTTACCAAAATCATCACGATGGTGGACGGGCTGAAAAAAAATCATGGTCAAGTAACGTGTACCCAGGTAAGAGCATGTGGCCTTATATGGGCTTTATTAAAGCCATAGCACATAAACATGGCGCAAAAACTATGTTAGATTATGGCGCGGGTAAAGGGCTTCAATATACTGATCTACGTGTTAAAGAAGCCAAAGGTAAAATGTACCCTAGCCTTGCAAACTATTGGGGTGTTCATGTGACATGTTATGATGCTGGCAATAAAGTATTTAATAACTGGCCTGACGGTCATTTTGATGGCGTAGTTTCAACTGATGTTTTAGAGCATTGCTCGCGAGAAGACTTAGAATGGATTATTAGTGAAATATTTGAAAAAGCCCAAAAATTTGTTTTTGCTAATATCGCGTGCTATCCAGCATGTACTATTTTATCTTCTGGAGAAAATGCGCATATAACAATTGAACCTCCGCAATGGTGGAGAGAGCTTATAGAAAAAGTAGCTAAAAACTATCCTGATATCTCTTATTATTTTTTAGCTACAGAAGATAGACGAGAAATGGGAGAGCTTATTACAAATGACAATGAAAAACTCAATATACCGAAGGCTGGCGCGCTACCTGGGAGTATTATAAAAGCTTATTACTCTCTCATAAAACAAAAAATTAAACACTTCTAATATTTGGCAACGAAACTGGCGCAAAAATATACCAAATCCAACGGTTCTTTCACCTGCTTCGACATATCATAGGCAACAAGGTTATTGTCGTCGCCTTTAGAAAGGGACACAGCCCACTAAAAGCTGGATAATGATAGTCTTTCAACTGGAAATACATTCCCCCCCCAAAAGGCAGTCGTTGAATATCAAATAACACAGTTTGATGAACTGTCTTTAAAGCTACAATTTTAAATCAAAATAGATTTTATAGTCAAGACTACTTTCCTCTGGGTTTAGGCGGTTTTGCGATATTATGCTGGTTTCTTTTCTTAGGGATAATATTATCATTGTGCCGTTGCCTTTATTTATTTTCTCAACATTAAAGCTTTCAATTAATTTTGAGTGTTTGAAATTTATTGAGTTTTTTCCAACCCAGCGTGCATTCGGTAGCTCAATAATAATTAGCTTCTCGTTATTATCTAAATCAATGCTAAAATCAGTATTTTTGTTAGTGTCTATGACAATACGCAACTTATCTACATGCTCTCCAGCGCGTAGATTCTTAGCCACTATTCCGTCATATTTCTTAATTGAAAATTTGGATTTTACTTTCTTTTTTATAGGCTTAGACGGCGACGTAACCTTAGGTGGTAGTTTTTCCGTAACCTTAGTTTTTGCCTGATTATCTTTCTGATCATCTGGTGGTTGAAGCTCTTGCTGTGTATTAAGCTGCGATACTTGCAGCTCAACCTCAGAGTTTTCAATCAAGTTAAGTGGTAGTTGCTCGGCTGGTGTTTCCTGCAATAGTACCTCTAGCTCTTTGATTAGGTTCTGAATATCCGATTCCACAGCGGCTAATCGGACGATGGATGGTTTGTATGTGTCGAATTCTTTTCTTAAATCAACCACGGCATTTTCAACGCGATTAAAGCGATCACCAGTATTTTTGATGTTTTCCAAAAACAGTGTATCGGCATTAATTCCCTTCATAGGTTTTAATGCAGGCAACCCATTGGGCATATATACGGTGTTTGTCTGCCCAGGCTTTAATGGTTGACTATTAAATGATGGCGGAAGTGCAATTGGGGTGCTAATTTCTGTGCTGTTTTTTATATTTTGAGAGTTTTGTGCGGTTTTTTGGTTTTGTGATTCGGCTTTTTTAAGATGCAAAATCCCCTTCGGACTACATGCACTTAGTAGACCTAAAAATAGTGTAAAACATAGACTCAGAGCTATTTTTTTATACATTAAATAGTGAACCATAATCCCCAGAATAGGGGCGTTAGAACTTAAAAAATACGCAGCAGAAAACACCTAATAACATTTTACCCTGAAAACGGTGCTCTCTTCAATAGAATAGTTAAAAATAAACAATAACTTATGGCTTAAATTTAGTAATAATTGATATTACTTGTGCACAATGTGTTGTGCGTTGCTGTTTAATATATTGCAAGATGTTATATATATTTGTATTATTGCTAGGTTAATTAATATTTAGGATTTTACTTTGCGATTTTTTCGGATGTTTTTGTTAGCATTATCTAGTCTTGTACTTGCTGTAGATGCAGCTAATGCAGGGGTAACTGTTGTGCAGCCACTTCAGTTTGGTTCTTGGATATCGAAAAATAATAGCATGCAGCATGAAATAACAATTAATGCTGATGGCTCTTACACTTTTGATTCGGCAGGCTTTATTGAGATAACGCCGCCTCAAATAGGCACGTTTGATTTAGATGGAATGACGCCGAACACGGCTATTGCGAGCGTCGTTGTTACTCAGATTACGGCCTTGTCAGGCGGTGGAGTGAATTTTCAGATGATTAATCTCCAAGGGGCACACCCCGCATCAACTAATGCATCAGGCGTTGCGAGAATATATGTTAACGGTACGGCGCAAACTAGTGGTAATGGAACATCTTATTTGGATCAAACTTTTAATGGTCAGGTACAGATACAGATTAATTTTTAGGTTTTTATTTTAAAGTAAATTAGGAAAAATGTGAAATGAAGAAAATTTTATTATATTGGCTGGTTATTGCGATTTGCGGCGGTGGCGTAATGTTTGGAGCACATATTGTTTATGCTGATATTGTTATAACGCCAACACGTATTGTTTTTGAGGGTCGTGATCGTTTTGCTTCGGTAACATTGGCAAATCCAGGTGATAAACACGCCACATATGAAATGAAATGGAATTTTTTCAAAATGCAAGAGGATGTAAACGCTACTTATAAGAGGGTGGATAGATCTGTAACAGATTTTGATTTATCTAAATATATAATTTTTTCACCTAAAAGAGTTCGCCTAGCCCCTGGGGCATCACAAAAAATTAGATTGGCGTTGCGCAGGCCTGCTGAAATACCAGATGGTGATTATCATGTTCACTTAGGTTTTGCGCCAATTCCTGATGTGGTTAAAGATGATTTATCTAAGTCGTCTAAATCAGTTGTGACGGTTAAAATTAATGTTGGCTATACAATACCAGTGATTTTACGCTCTGGTGAGATTGATGTTAAGGCCTCTATTGGACTAATTTCCCTGTCTCGTAATAATAATAATGGTTTACTAAAAGTGGCAGTACCTGTTAAACGCGAGGGTGGTCCATATTCTGTGCTAGGGCATTTAATGGTCTATCACATAGATAATAATGGGAAGCAAGAGCGAGTAGGAGAAATCAGTAATGCGCAGATATTTCCTGAAGTTGATGTTCGTCCGTTTGATGTTCACTTGATTAAAAATATAACTGGCGGATCATTGCGGATCGTTATGTATCGCTATGATTATGATAAAAATAAAAGTGATGTTGATAATTTTATTTATACAGAACGTGTCTTTCCTCTTGAGTAGTTGTTTTTAGTCATTTCCCATGTTCTTAAATTTATAATTTACTTTTAACCATGTCCAATACGCTCTGCTCGGCTTTGTTTAGATCATTCTCGTTAATTGACCTTAAAACAATGCCCACACCTTTTTCGCCATCTTTGAAATGAGGATAGCTGCCTATATCTACATTTGGAAAAGCATCTTGTATATCCGCCAACTCTTTAGCAATTCTACTTTCTCCAAAAGAACAAGACACACTACGCGATAACACAATATCACCGCCAATAATAATATCAGCAACATAATCCATCATCCGATGCATAATGATAGGAACGCCTGCCATAACATAGACGTTTTCAATGATAAATCCCGGTGCCGCCGAGAGTGGATTTGGTATTAGCTCGGCATTTTCAGGAAGCATTGCCATCTTAACCGAAGCCTGCGTAAAATCCCCGCCTATATATTCATTCTTCAAAAGCTCATAAACACTTTGATTAATCTCAAGCTTCACGCCAAAAGCTTTAGCAACACTAAGCGCGGTGATATCGTCATGCGTTGGGCCAATCCCGCCGCTTGTAAATACATAGTCAAACCGCCCTTTAAGGTCATTAACGCTATCGATTATAACGCCCTCATCATCAGGAATCACACGCACCTCAGATAGCTCAATACCGCGCGCAACAAGCTTACCCGCAACATAATTTATATTCTCGTCTTTCGTGCGCCCAGATAAAATCTCGCTGCCAATAACAATCATTGCCGCTTTATATTCTTTTGCCATTAGGTTATCTTTCTTTACACATGCTTATATAGGATATATCTAACATGAGTAGATTAAAAAAGGAACAGCCATGAACATGCCAAACCCACTTGCAAAATACACTTCAGAAGGTATAGAGCTGCATACATCAAGAGATTTCGAAGGCATGAGAAAGGCTGGCAAACTAGCAGCAGA
>JAMONE010000087.1 GCA_027066695.1 Micavibrio sp.
AATTGATGAGCCTAAACAATTCGGCTATGACTTATTTTCGGGCGAGCCATCAACCTCATCATCGCCCATGGGCGCAGTGCAAGATGATTTCATACTCGCCAGCGACGATGAGCTGCAAATAACCTTCACAGGCCAGCGAAGCGATCAAGACACTTACAAAGTCAATTCCAGTGGCATGATAATCATAAAAGACTTCCCACCAATAGCGGCAACGGGGCGTTCCATCGCGCAATTAAAAAGCTCTATAAATGCGCAGCTATCATCCTCTTACAACACAAAAGTCTATGTAACCCTATCATCAGTCAGACAAATCGGCGTTCTTGTAGTTGGGCATGTAAAATCACCGGGGCGCAAGAACCTCAATGTATTTCACAGTGTTCTTGATGCTCTTACACTGGCAGGTGGCATAAAAAAAGAAGGCTCACTGCGCCAAATCAAGATAGTACGCGCAGGAAGAAGTACAATAATAGATCTCTACGCGCTGCTTATGCATGGTGCGGCAAATATTGATATGAACCTAAAGGATGGGGATCGTATAATTATACCGCCCATTGGCCCTACCTTGGCTATATCAGGCGCAGTAAAACGCCCTGGCATTTATGAAATTCGCAAAACTGCATTTGGAATTAATAACCATATAATTCAAAACAGCGAAAAGTTAAGCCTTAATGCCATGCTGGATTTTGCTGGTGGTATTTTAACGCCAGGTCAAAACAGGTTCATAAAGCTATCACTAACACCTGATGGTAAGGAAATAATAACGCGAGTAAGGGATAATTTTGCAAAAACATTTGGAGATGGCTCAATCTTAAGTGTAGTTAAAGGCACAGCAAAACGTCAAGGCACAATAGAGCTTATAGGCCACACGCGCACCCCTGGTATATATGATTTATCGCAAAACAAAACTCTTGCCTCATTATTGAAAAATGACACTGTTTTGGATGATGATATCTACCCGTTAATCGGAGTAATAGAGCGTTGGAACAAAGAGCAGCTAACCACTGGATTTATTAGCTTTCCAGTGCGTCTCGTATTGAAAGGTGAATTTGACCTTGAAATGCATGATAATGATGCTGTATGGCTATTCTCTAACAAAGATATATCAAGGCTTTACAGTGATAATAGTACCAATAGCCAAACTATCACCAAAACAGAACAAGGATCACAGTTATCAGAAAATGTAATGGCAAACAACCCTGCTCTAAAATCTTTCATGAAAGAGCGATCTGTCTATGTTCGTGGCGCTGTACGTCTTGCGGGATTATACCCAGTCGCTAATGGAACAACATTGGATAATATACTCGCCGTAGCAGGTGGAATTACATTGGAGGCCAACAAAGAAAACATAGAAATAACATCCAAAAACTTAGGTACTGGCCATCAATCACATGGAAAAAGTGGTACGCAAAGAACAACCATAGACATCAACACTCAAGACCCGCGCTATATATCTATATCGGCAGGTGACGCGGTACGGGTGAACCAAAAATTCCGCAAGATGGATGAAAAAACTGTCCTTATAATAGGTGAGATACGCCACCCCGGAGAATATGATTTACTCGCAGGCGATAAAGTCTCTGATCTTATAAAACGCGCTGGCGGTATGAACGATCAAGCATATCCTGCTGGTGCAATTTTCAGCCGTAAATCAGCTAGAACAGCCGAAGAGCTGCGCTTTCGCAACTCTGCCCGCAACATGCAAAGCAGCCTTGCCGCCGCCATAGAGCGCGATAAAAACCCGCCAAATGCCACGCAAATTGAAATGGTTAAAGAGCTTGCCTATGAGCTATCAAATATAGAGGCCGTCGGGCGCATCACGGTTGAGACAGATCCCGTCATATTATCTGTCCGCAAAGAGCTTGATATGCTTCTGGAAAAAGGGGATCGCATATATATCCCTAAACGCCCGCTTACCGTGCGTGTTAATGGTGAAATACTATCCCCCGCTTCTCTACAATTCAGGAAAGACAAAAGCCCGATTGACTATATCAATGAGGCGGGCGGCTTTACCTATCACGCCGATAAAAACCGCAGCTTTGTGCTTTATCCTGACGGCAGTGCCCAGCCGCTACAGGTAAATACATGGAATCATAATCCTATATTTATCCCCCCTGGTTCTACAATTATTGTTCCGCGCGATCCAAAGCCATTTGATTTTATAGAAAGCGCAAAAGAAATTGGGCAAATCCTTAGTAACCTAGCCGTAACTTCCGTTTTCATTAATGATATACGTGATTAAAATAACATGAATAATTTTCCAATTTTTAGCATAGCAACAATCACACTCAACAATCTTTCAGGACTTCAAAAAACTGCAAAATCCATTGATAAACAAAGCTTTAAAGACTTTGAATGGCTTGTAATTGATGGTGGATCAAGCGATAAAACTATAGATTTCTTGCGTAAAAAACGCACCAAAACAAGAAGCGATAAACACCCCTTTACCTTCATAAGCGAAAAAGATGATGGCATTTACGATGCAATGAATAAGGGAATAAATGCGGCAAAGGGTCGCTATATCCTATTTCTAAATGCAGGCGATGAGCTGGCCTCTCCCGATATTTTGGAAAAAATTGCACCGCTAACACAGAAAAAACCCGATTTTATCTACGGCGATTCTTTTGAGCCCTACAAAAATAAACAAATTTACAAAGCGGCGCGGATACATAAAGACATAGAATGGGGCATGTTCACTCATCATCAAGCCATGATTTATAATCGCCACACTATCCGCAATCAAAAAATCCGCTATTCCTTGCGCTATAAAATCTCTTCAGATTATGACTTTACCGCCAGATTCCTGCAAAAAGCTAAAAAAATCACCTATATCAAAAAGCCAATCTGTATTTTTGAGCAAGGTGGTATTTCGCAAAAAAATGCAAGCCTAGGGCGCAAGGAGCA
>JAMONE010000088.1 GCA_027066695.1 Micavibrio sp.
TAGGCACATAATCAATCATTATATGCGCAAAATCTGGTGCGCCTGTAATCGGGCAAATGGATGTAAATTCTGGCGCGGTAAAGCGCACTAAATATTGCATATCTTTTTGTGGATTAGGCACGCGCTCTAAGGTTGCTTTTTCAGGACTATCAGGCAATGCGCTCGCCCTGCCAAGCTGCGTTAGATTTTCGTATATAGATTTATCTGACATTATTTATTCCTTTTTGTTTTTACGTCCTAACGGACGTCTTGCAGTCGCTCGGTACAATTTATTAAACTCCTCGTTTATCACCCCATAATATAACATGTAACTGCGGTAATACACGTACATTAAACCATTTATCTTTTATAATTTTATCAACCAGCCATAGCATATTCTCATTTAAATCACCCCCTTTATTACAGGGCTGAAGATATATTGGATAGTGCGGATAGCGGGTGTACGTATCGTACGCATACGCATAATCCTTCTCATCCATTATAACAATTTTAATCGTTATCGCAGGGTTATTCCCAGCCATGCTTAAACATTTATCAAATACGCTCCAGTCAGTCTTTTCACCGCTTGATGGTGGCTTTGGGCTTAATGTTAAAACATCCAGATCTGAAAACCAGTCTTTAGCAATGCTTCCTTGTGTTTCAAGTGCAAATTTATAGCTCTGTTCATGGCCTAAATCTATAAGGGGTTTTAAGTCTTGAATAGCAGGGTTTCCGCCAGATAGAGAAATCATAAGCGGCTTGCCTCCTGATAATTCCTCAATGCGCATAAAAATTTCATCTGCGCTCATGGGCTTCCACTCATTGCGATATTTACTATCAACCGCGTGCATAGTGTCACACCACAAGCAGCGATAATCGCACCCGCCCGTGCGTACAAACACGGTTGGCTGGCCTATTAATGCGCCTTCACCTTGAATGGTTGGGCCGAATATCTCACTTATACGTATATTCATGGTCTATATTCTGCGCAGCTTTTCGGAGTTTCACGTACACGTACGGCACAAACTTCGCTCCACCGTCCTTTACACCAATCATAAATATGCTTGGCAAGCTGCTCGGCGGTTACGTTATTATCACCAAGCACATCATTAAGATGGCGGTGATCGAGAGTCTCGTCAATATAGCTCTTCAAATCGTCCAGTTCGCGATAATCACGAACAAAGCCGTATTCATTAAGCTCGTGCGATTGCAGCTCAACCTCCACCACATAATTATGCCCATGTAATCTATGGCATGGGTGATCCTTAGGCAAATATTCTAATTGATGTGACGCTGAGAAGTGATATTCTTTATAAATGGTGTACATAACCTTACGCCGCGCCTCTTTTGATTGCTTCAAGCCAAAAATCATTATCACTATATTTTGTTACATCATCAACGCCAGCCAAGTGAAAAGCTTCCCTGCGCTCAACGCAAGTGCCGCATCTTCCGCAATGTGTTTTTTCACCTTTGTAGCATGACCACGTGTCGCTAATAGGGACATTTAGCTCTGCGCTTTGCACGGCGATATCAGCTTTTGATCCATTAACAAATGGAGTATATAACTTTATCTCTGATAGTCCTTGCAAAGCGTGGTCTTGCATAGTTTGAAAAGCATCAATAAATTCTGGCCTGCAATCAGGATAGATGAAATGATCGCCGCCATGAACGGCTGTGGCAACCGCTTGCGCTCCCCTTGATGAAGCAATGCCGTAAGCAATGCTTAGCATTATCGCATTACGGTTAGGGACAACCGTTACCTTCATGCTTTCTTCTTCATAATGACCGTCAGGAATATCAATATCATCGGTTAAGGCAGAGCCGCTTAATAACGCTCCGACATTAGAGATATCCACCATGTCATAGGAAACGCCAAGCGCATTAGCGCATTTCTCGGCGTAGGTTAGTTCTTTTTTGTGACGCTGTCCGTAATCAAAAGATATTAAGCCCATAAGCTCATGTTCTTTTGCAATTTTGTAAGCAAGTGTTACAGAGTCTAATCCGCCAGAGCAGATAACCAGTGTTTTCATTTTGTTTTTCCTGTTTTGTTATATCGGGTAGGCCGCGACCGATTATTCTGACTGGCTTTGTATCAGAGTTTACGGGGAATTGCACATATTTAGTGAAAACTTATTTTAGCCAAAAATTTCTGATTCTATAATTTTGTAATATACGGCCTTATGTGGCATAACATTGTATGGTTAGATGAAAGAGTTTTCGGTTAAAGGAATGATATTATGATAAAGAAACTTGGGTTATCCTTATTGTTAATGGCTTGTTTGCTACTAGGAGGGCATAGCATATATGCGTCTCCTGATAATACCTCTAATGAAGAGGTATCCAAATTTGTATTTGAAGCTGCTACAGAGATTATGAGCTTTGGATTTGAAAATTATGATGAGAGAAAGTTGCAAAATAAAAAATATTTTACGGATGATGGATATAAGTCTTTTTATAAAGCAATGAATGCATCTAGGATACCAGAGACAATTGCAACTAATAAGCGGGTTATATTTCCTAGAATAAAGTGTGATCCGTTTGTTAGGAAATTTGATAATGAAAAATGGACAGCAATTTTTCCTTTAGCTCTCAGCTATGTTAGCGGTCAAAAACTTTTGAGGCAACAATTGATTGTTGAATTATACATTGCCAAAACCCTTAATGGCTTTGGTATAGTGCAATGGATCGCTGTTGGTCGTGATATTGAGGATATTCCAGAATGTATAGCTAAGCCATATTAGAATGATTCATAATTTGAATTTGAGCAGCTAGATTCGTCTCGAAACTTTCAAATTGATGCTTATTTGATTTTATGACTTGCTTTAAATTTGCCCACGCATGTTCTATTGGATTGAGATCAGGAGAATTGTTAA
>JAMONE010000089.1 GCA_027066695.1 Micavibrio sp.
GACCATAACCCCAGCCTCGGCATTGAAATGCTTAACCGAGAAATACAGCATAGGAGTAGGGCCAAGGCCAACATTGATAACATTAATGCCGCTGTCTTTTATGCCGTTAATAAGCTTTTGCGATAAAGCGGGGGAGCTGTGCCTGCCGTCATAACCAACGCAAATAGAGCGATCAGATATATCAGGGGTTTGTTTTATCACAAAGCTTGCAAAGGCACGGCCTAACGCATAGGCATCATCTTCGGAAAGATTTTTACCAATTTGTCCGCGCACATCATATTCGCGCAATATTGTAGGATTAAATGTGTAACTCATATTATTTGTAACTTTCTAATATTTTCTCAACGCCGCCGCCAATTTCAGGGTCTTGCAGGCTATAGGCTATATTCGCAGCGATAAAGCCGAGGCGGCTTCCGCAGTCAAAGTGATTGCCTTTAAACCTTAGACCGTGGAATGGTTGCCTGCCAAGCAGTTTGGCCATAGCGTCCGTTAGCTGTATCTCGTTACCTGCGCCTTTTTCAAATGCGGATAGATGTTCAAACACTTCGGGTTGCAAAATATAACGCCCAATGATTGATAGGGTTGAAGGAGCATCTTTAGGATCAGGTTTTTCTACAAGTCCGCGAATAGAAACTTCAGTGCCGTTATCATCTTCAATGTCCAAAATACCATATTTTGAGGTTTCATTGCGCGGAACATCTTTAACAGCAACAACATTACCGCCATATTCGTTATATGTATTAATCATCTGCGCAAGGCAGCCCTCTTTATAATCGACAAGATCATCGGGCAAGATGATTGCAAAAGGCTCATCCCCGATAAGTTTATGTGCGCACCACACAGCATGTCCAAGCCCTAAAGGTTTTGGCTGTCTGGTTAGGAATAGCTTGCCTGCGGGAAGCTCTGAATCGCGCACTTTTTTAAGCATGGCATCCTTGCCGCGTGATATCAGAGTGTCCTCTAATTCAGGCTGAAAGTCGAAATGCTCTTCCAGCATGTTTTTGCTGCGGCCTGTGACAAAGATAAATTCTTCAATGCCCGCTGCCTTTGCTTCTTCAACAACATGTTGGATTAGCGGGCGGTCATTGACTGGCAGCATTTCCTTTGGCATTTCCTTTGTGGCAGGCAAGAAACGTGTGCCAAGGCCAGCAACAGGGAATACGGCTTTTCTAACTGGTTTTATATCTTTATTTGTCATCTTCATTTCGCTCTTTATTGTTATCTTGTTTTTTGTTTTTATGGGTTATTTTACCCTTGAAATACGAAATAATGAAGGGAATTGCAAGGGTAAGCAGGGCAATAGATACGATTATACGACCCATAAGGGCAAAATATAGCATTATGGCGCAATATATAACGATAATGACTATACGAAAAAAAGTTTTTATCTGTTGCGGCTTTGCCTTTGTAAGAAAGCGAAACAGCACATATAGTCCTGTAAGTAATCCGATTATAAGTATTAGATATGGCATATTTACGCACTTTTCTTCATTGTTTTAGCTGGCTTTTTACGGTTTTTTATACGCTCTGGGCTGATTTCCATTATAAGGTTGCGAACTTCTTGGCGAGCAGATATTTGCGATAGCGTAAGCCCGCCATCTTGATCTTCTTTCAGATCAAGCAATGTAAGACCTTTTAGGAACATCTCTTTAAAGACAACGCGCTCACCAAAACCTGGTGCAAGGCGGAAATTTGCGAGTTTGGAGATTTCTGCAAGAAGCTTTGTAATAACTCTATTATTATTTGTATTGAGGTGGGTCATGCGGTTTCTCATAACTATCCAGTCAATGCTAGCACCATTGCGCTCCTTTTTGACGGCGCGTTGCTCTGCTACCATTTGTGAATATATGGATGGTCCCATAACATCATAATTTTTCATATCAATATCAGCAAGCAAGTCAAGGTCAATAAAGCTGTCATTCATCGGCGTTATAAGCGTGTCGGCGTAGCTATGCGCAAGGCGGCTGAGGAAGGAATCCGTTCCAGGGGTATCAATTATTATAAAGTCACTAACGCGGCTTAGCTCATCAAGAGCCATCATCAGGAATGTCTCTTCTTCTCTGTTTTGATTTTTAACACTTTCGCATTGGCTGCGTTGAATAGCCATATGTGCGGGGCTGGGCAGACTTTCGCGGTTGCGCGTTATATAGTCAAAACGTTTTTTTAAGTAGCGCGTAAGCGTTCCTTGCCTAGCATCAAGGTCAATTGTTCCAACGCGGTATCCAAGCCTTAAAAGCGCAATAGCTGTATGCATCGCGGTTGTGGATTTACCCGATCCACCTTTTTCATTGCCAAAAACAATAATATGCGCTGTATTCCTTGCCATTGTGATATTATCCTTAAGTTTAAATATCAAATTAATGTGAGACATACCATGCCAGAAAACACCGCTAAATATCAAGAAATACTCGTAAATTTATGCAATGAAATGAAAAAATATGATTTGGCAGGGTTTATATTACCGCGTACGGATGAGTTTCAAGGTGAGTTTTTAGCTCCTTATGCAGAGCGTTTGGCATGGCTTAGTGGCTTTACAGGAAGTGCAGGTTCAGCGATTATCCTGCATGATAAAGCCGTGGTTTTAAGTGATGGTCGCTATAAAATACAGCTTAAAAATCAGATTAATCATAAGCTGTATTCTACTGAAGATATTACAAAAACATCCGTTGGCGAGTGGCTATCTCTACATGCTGGTGTAGGTAGTAGGATTGGCTATGATATGCGCCTTTACACATATAAGCAAATTGATGATATTAAGAAAAAACTCAAAGATAAGAATATTGAGCTTATCCCTTTAAAGGTAAATCTAATTGATAATATTTG